>CAYZUF010000006.1:0-20674 GCA_964481645.1 uncultured Thermotogae bacterium | reverse complement strand
GCATATACGATCCGACCGCTTCCGTGGTATCCTTCCAAGCCTTCAGTTGACTCCTGAATCCTTCCACGTTGTTTGTGTATCCTTTGACCAAGTCCCCGGCGAAAACCGTAAAGCCCACACCCTGCTCGTAGGCACTCTCCAGCAGCTTGGTCATCGTCTCGTAGTTGGTGCTGTTGCCGTAATTGACCAGGCCCTTTGTATGGTCCGAGTCCTCGTAACCGCCCCGACTATCCCCCAAGAGGGCGAACTTGAACTGCTCGTCCGTCGATTCTGTCTCGAAGCTATACGTCTTAGTGCTCATCCGGTAGTCGGAATCCGGGTCGGAGATCGACACGGTGTAGGAGACCTCCTCTCCGGGAGATAGTCCGGTTAACTCGACCTCGTGTCTTTCCTTGGCAGTGCCGGAACCGAAAGTCTGGTCGCCCACTTTTACTTTGCCGACGGTCGCCTCGTTTGTCTCCCAGGATATCACCGCGCTTTCTTCCCTTACCAGATCGACGAAAGGCCCTTCTTCTACGTAAGGCACGACGGTATAATGCTCTCTGGGCTCTACCCTGAATCGCCCGCCGTAGGGGATCCCGTCTACCGTTAACCTGTAGTTAACAGTGGTAGCCCCATCCGGATCGAGCCGGTCCAGTTCAAGCGAGACCTCGTGGTGCTTTTTCGGCGAATTGTAGGCCAGTTCCTTGGTTTCAGTATATTCCGGAAGCTGTGGTCCAGCTTCGGGTTCGTAGATCCCGTAGTCTACTGTCAGCTCCTCGGCCTTCATGGAGGTGAAGGAAAGGACAACGCCACTCTTTGTCCCGGACACATCTACCTCGTCTTCCAGCAGAAAGACTCTGAACTTGTCGATCTTCGGCAGGTCCGGGTAGGTCACCGATTCACCGATCTTCCCCCGTTTCGGGAAGCTAATCGTTAAACCCTCGATCTCCGTCGGCCGGGCCCTGAACTCTCCGTAGCTGAAGTCTACCGGCCCCCTTATCAGAGCCACGTCCTGGCCCTCCTGCGTCGGGGAGGCCGCATCGCCCAGATGGTCGCCGGATATCAGGACTTTTCCGGTTTCATCCTTTACGTACCAGTTTCCTTCTCCCGCTGCCGGGTTGGCCACGGTTACATCTCTTAGTTCAATTAACACTCCCTCGTACTTTTCCTGCCTGACTTCGTTCGCCTCGAGCACTACCGGTTCCGGGATCGTACCATCCCCGATCACTTCGACCTCGCTTGGGCTGTTGAACTCGGTCATCTGGTAGTACTCGTCCACCGGTCCCGTGACCCTGACGAGGTCTCCCGGAGAGACGTCCGGGTTGCCTCCGGTGTAGACCCAGATTCCGTTCCAGGCACCCTTTCCGTCCTGTAGGTAGAATCCGTTGTCGTCGGTCACGACTGCTGTACCCGTAGCGACTACGGTTCGTCCGGCGTAAGTTGAGGCCCCTTCGTCGGTGGTGCTTGACTGGATTTCGTGGACGCTGACTTCGGGAACTTCAGCTCCTTCTCCTGATTTGGAGGTGCTTTTAGGTTGAATCCGAAACTCTCCGTAACTGAAGGTAAGAGGCCCGGTAATCCGGCCGATATCCGTCTCCGTCGAGTCCGGCTGGTAGTCGGCACCCGTGTTGGAGCCGTCCACGGCTACCTCTCCGCTGCCGTCGTCCACCGTCCAGATACCATGATCGTCCGGGGTGGAAGTCACCGTGACGTCTTCTACTTCCACCAGCATTCCTTCGTACCTCTCCTGACCTACGTTCCCAGTCTTCAGGGTAAGTGGGTCCGGTACTTCGGCCTCGCCGAGCTTGGCGGTGGAGTCCGGTTCGATTTCCGTTAGCTCGTAGTATTCCGTCACCGTACCGGTCACTTCCATCTGGTCGCCCGGGGAAACCTCGGGGCTCTTATCCACATAAATGTAGATCCCGCTCCACGGTTCGGTCCCGTCCTGCAGGTAATAGCCGGAACCACCCACCGCGGTAACTACTCCGGTCGTCGTTACCGTCTGTTCAGCGTAGTTGGAGGCCCCGTCGGCATCTCTTTCCGACTGTATCTCTTCGATGGTGACTTCTTCTGACGCTAGAGCAGTTGGCGGAGCGGCCAGAAGTGAGCCCACCAGCAAGACTGCCAGCAGGTAAATGGAAAACCTTCTTGCCTTCATGATATAACCCCCTCCTTGATGCCTTCTAATTGAAGATTACATCGGATTGTAATGTTAGGTAATGTAAACCCTTATATTATCACCCCCGCAATCTTACCCTAGATGAGATAGGTGGGAAAAACAAATAATTGATGGAGTCCCCATTGGACCGTCCAGAGAGGAAAAGGCGCCTGAATTAGTTGTGGGTACCCGGTATTTTCACGCATTAAGGCAGGGTGGCCAAATTCAGCCGACAGCCCCAGGGGGTACCCTGGGGGGTTCTCAGCTAGTGTTGGGAAAAGAAGCGAAAGAAAGGATTGTGACGAAGATCGAACTAAAGTTAGTCAAGAACCCCCTTGCGTAAGGGTTCTTAACTGGCGTCACTGGCCGAGAGAAAAACGCGATGTTAAGTCGCCAGCACCTTCTCTATATGTATTAATAATTATACCTAATTGTCAGAGATGTAGACAAATAGAAAGAACCATTGACAATTTGACTCGTTTGTCACCCGAAAAGACGTGCCAAATGCGTGGGAATTAGAAGCGGGACCGAGGTCAATAAAATTGACGGTACAGAATCCACCCAGAGACCGTCCCCGGTAGACCTCCCGTTCACCGATAAACCCCTCCACCGGATGTAACGGGACTCGGGGGAGAACCGATCTCCTTTTTTTGCTGGCAAAAATTGTCTTATAATGGATGCATGGGCGGTGTTTGCGGACTATGAATACTCGGGGGAAGAGGTCCCGTGAGATCACGGTTCTCCTGATTATCCTTCTTCTGGTGGCCGGTGGGCTTTCTCTTTCTCTTCACGCCGAAAGGGAGAGGGGCTCGGGTAAATCCTCCCATAAACGGGGGCGGGACCGTGAATTCCACCTATATCCACCAGAAATAGTGGGAGAAACGGACAGGCTAATCGTCCCCGGAGATCGGCTGGAATTGAAGATCAGAACCCAAATTCCGGATTCGATCCGGGAGGTTACCTTTTACTTTTACTCGACCAGCCCCCTTCTTTCCCGCTTTGAGATCCGTGAGATCAGGAATGAACCCGAGGCAGGGGCCACCGCCACCGTAAAGAACTCCGTCCGGGTGGCGGTCGACCGGCCGGCAATTTCTCCCCTATTCTCCCCGGAAGGGAGAAAGAGCTTATCACTGGATAGATCGGTTTTGATTCTCTGCCGGCTCAGCGGATCGGATGGCGTAAGGTGGATCAGTTCTCTGGAGACGCCGCAGTTAAAGGGCTCCCCCGCCCGGATAACCTATCCGAATTACATTCACGACCCCCCGGCGTTCTTGCCTGACCCTCCAAGGGGAGAGGGGGACTTCTACTGGCGAGGAGATCCCGGGTTCAGCAATCTGGGCGACGAGCTCGTTCGAAAGCTGGCTCTCCACTCTGCTCTAGACGGAGACGTCACTTTCCCCGACAGCCTTTCTAAGGTCGTCCATAATATATACCTGTTTACCGCCCGGCTGCTGGAGCCGGACAGCTGGTCGGAAGAAGAGATCTATACCAGTAAAGACATATCCCGGTGGTGGGAGAAAGGGAAGATAGCTCCGGGAAGACCTTATCCTTACCCGCACCAGGTCTATACCTCTTCCAGTACCCGACCACCCGGATACATCTGTTTGGAACACGCTTACCTATTTACCTCTCTGGTGCGAAATCTGGGTATACCCGCCCGGGAGCTGGACGTAAGTTTCGCCACCCACATAAGGGAGAAGGACGGAACATACCAGCTGGGTTACTACTGCCAGGAGGCCGCGGCCCAGGTTTATTACCGGGGAGAGTGGCATCTTTACGACCCTTTCCTGGAATACGAGGGCTTCGGGGATTACCTCCAAAACTTCTGGGCTTACCGGGCCTGGTATGCCTACGATCCCCGGGACCGGGCCGGGGGAGGCACTGCAGTAGGGTTCGAGGGCGAATACGGACATAACTTCTGGCTTGCCCCGGATGGCACTGGAGTCCCCGAAGAAAAGGAGCAGTGGAAGCATCTCAAGCGAGAAAGGAAGTCCGGCGTCGTTGTCTCCCTACCTCCCGGCCAGGACGAATTTCGTCTGCTCGCCCTCTCCGAGGAGGGTCGGAGGACCGGATACGGGGAGAACGGAAGGATAAGGCGCGAGATATCCGGATCCATATACTACAGGCGGAGGGTGATTCAGGGAGGAGATCCGGAAGTTACCGATTATCCGGATATACTCTTCCTGCCCCTGAACGGAGAAACCACCTACAGGATAAGAATCCAGCGGAACAAAGCCACACCCCGGCTCCTGTCCGGATACGACGAAAAGACCTCTCCAAGCCCTTTCAAAATGATCTTTCTTCGTACGAGAAACGATCGGAAAGCGACGAGCTACCGGAAAACGGGTATCCTCCAGAGCGGAGAAGCTCGGGTTTACAGACTTCAATCAACCAAGGACGGGGGTTTAAAGATAAAACGGGAAAAGTAAGGAGCCAGGATTGCGGTTTCGTCCTGGCCCCTGGACTATTCCTCTCAAGATTGGACAAGAGGCAAAGAACCTAGCGGCTCCCCTCACCTCCATCAGTACACTCGCCGGGGCCGCTTACTTACCTTTCTTTTTCTCTTCATGCCCCATTATGGACCGTTGATCGGGGTCCTTCCACTTACCTTGAAACAGGCTCGGCCCGCCAGCTTCGCTTCCGCTTCCTCCTCTACCCATTTCTCCTTTACCGGGCGGAGACCCCACGCTGGGAAGGCCAGCTTTTACTTTGGCGGAAACGGATTCTACCAGCGAGGAGACTTCTTCCGGGGTTAGGTTGCCCGGTCTCTTGCTCAGGAGTCCGGAATTTTCCACTAGAGCCTGACCCAGGGCCGTCTCCCGCAATATTACGACCACGGATCGGGGAGCCTCCTCACCAACTTTATCACCCAAAATACCCATCTCCCGGGCGAACTCTTCACCACTCACGGCGCCTCCCTGGAACGATCCCAGGTTAGACAGCAACCGGTTCCTAAATTCCTCAGCTACTTTGGCTTTGATCCTCCCCTGTTCTTCCATCTGATACAATCCCTGCTCAACCAGGTCGCTGAAAACTGAAACCGCGTTACTCTTTTCCCGGTGCGAATTGTTGGAAAGAGCACAACTTTCCATCAGCGAAAGGAGCTTGGTCAGGCTAGCCCGAACCGGAAACTCTACCTGGGCCTCTCCCTGGGCCGGAGCCAGAGGCGCGAGAACCAACCCCACCAGCAAGATCGAGACCGAAGGGATAAGCCATACCCTCCTGTTCATGGTGTTACACCTCCTACTCTATTTTTCGGGAATCACCCGCAGTCTTATTATAGTCACATCGGTGCAGGATCCAAATGCCGGGGATGCTTTCGTTCCGCGAGGAAGGAATTAAACTTTTTCAGTCCACCGCCCTGAAGCAACGACCGGAAAAAGGAACCGGTCTAAAACCATTTGTCGGTCCAATAAAGCAAAGTCGCCTATTCCCGGGAAGAAAAGTCTAAGACGTCCAGTCCCGTTGCCGGATCGAACTTATGGTGCAGGGTTGGACCGTCCGTGGTGAGGACTATCAACTCAAAGGTCCCGGATACTCTGGCCATAGCACAGTGTCCGGCTTTGGGAGAATAACTGGAATCGCTCACCGTGATATGGCTATGAATCTTGTCCGGACCGATATTTCCCGAGAAGCTCGGAACTTCAAATGAACCTTCGAACTCATCTTCCCGGTACTCCTTTTCCTCCACGTCGTAGTTTCCCAGCTTAATTCTGTCCACAGCCCCTATACCCTGAAAGAATCCGTTCTCGATCTCGTATTTCTCCCTCAGTTCGTTCAGACAGGACAATATTTCTTCACCACGTTCAAGCCGAGCAAATATCCGATCGTCACGACGGATAGAGTCCATGATCCTCCCTCCTCATAGATCAATCTGATCGCTTGACTTCCGGGCGCGGATCATCTACGAGGCAAGTATCTCGCTCGCTCCCGGGGTTTTCAAGCTATTTTCTCGTCAGTTCCGACCCCCTTTTTTCGGCAGAGATTATTCCTCGGGGCCAGCAACTCCTTCCCCTTCCTCGTCAACTACGTAGAGTTTCTCCCTCCCCTGAGTGGGTACCGGACAGGAATCACTCATAGGACACCCCTCACAGGACGAATTGGGGTCCACCTCACGCAGGCGTCCCTGATGTTTCAATAGCTCGACCATGGCCCTTACCGTCTGCTCCCTCATATCCAGGACTCGGGCCAGCTCTTTCACGGTTCGGCCCCGACGAAGCTCCTCCAGAATCCTATTTTGCGCGCTCATCTTTCCCCTCCAGATACAGAACCCATAGAACCAAGGCCACGGAAATCGGGAGCAGGAAGAGGGAGGGGATAAAAGGCCCGGTATAACTGCTTAAAAATCCCTGGGGCGTCTTTACCCATCTCCCATCCCCTCCCGGAATGGACCCGAGCAGGCGAGAGAGAATCTCCATGGCGACGACTATCCATATCATCAGGCTGGCCAGGATGATCTGGGCTCTCCTCTGAATCCGATTGGTCCGATTGATGGCCAGCAGGTAGAAACAGCCGGAAGAAATCAGTATCAGGCCCCGCCAAGGCATGAAATCTCCCTGAAAGGCTACCTGACCCCATACGTAAGTCTCACCAGTCAGGGGGAGAAGGACTTCAATCACTCCGGGAATCAGGGAAAGAATCCCCACCAGGGCCAGGAGAGCGTTTGGGACCTTGTTCTTCATCCTAGGACACCCCCAGAAGGGTTCCAATCAGGTGTAATAATCCACCCCAGAGAAAGACCACCGTGGCCAGGGTTAGGAGACTTCCTCCCAATACCCTTACCACCCCGCCGCTCCTCCTCCCTTCCTTGATGATCATGGCGAAGGTAGCTATACAGGGAAAATAAATCGAAATAATCACTACGGAGGTGATAAGCTGGAAGCCGGACATCTCAATCGCGGATAGCTGAGCCACTGCGAGATCTTTCCGCAGGAAGCCCGCTATCAGAGGGGCCACCGTCTCTTTTGGAATTCCAAACCAGCCGGTAAATACGGGTTCGAGGAAGTTGGAAAGGCTGGTAATTATCCCGCCCAGGTAGAGCAGGTTCACCAGCCCTACACCCAGCAGTACGAAGGGGATTGCAGTGGTAACGAAGCCCTTGACCTTGACCCACAACTTCCTGCCGACGTTGGGGGCCCTCGGCAATCGGAAAGGAGGGACGTCAGTCATGATCTCGGGTGATCTACCGGGTATTACCTTGTTAAGAATCCAGCCAAAGACGAAGAACCCGGCCATAAGATAGAGCATTATATATCCGAAGTACTGGGGAATCAGGGAAAGCATCACCCCTAACTGGGCTCCGCAGGGAATGAAGATGGAGAGAAGGGTCATCATGGTGAACCTTTGCTTTTTCGTTTCCAGGGTCCTGGTTGCGGCAACTCCGGGCACGTTACAACCCAACGACAGGATCATGGGAACTACGGCAAACCCGTGGAGGCCGATCTTGTGCAGAACCGTATCCACCAAAACCGCCAGCCTGGGCATGTATCCCGAGTCCTCCAGCAGGGTAATGATGAGATAAAAGGCAACTATCGCCGGCAGAACGACGCCGACGGCCACAAATAGCCCGCTGGTCAATACGCCAAATGCTTCAAAGGAATTCCCGGCGTCGGGGTCCCCGACCAGAAGGAAGTATATCCACGACCCTTCCAGCGGGAAGACCTCCTGTAACCAGGGTAACCAGTGGTCGTCAAAGAGGGGGACGAAGAAGCCGTCCGTGAAGAAGCCGGCAAACGAGTTGAAAAAGGCCCAGAATCCGTAAAGTACGGCCAGGACAAAGGGAAGTCCGGTAACCGGCTTTACGGTCATCTCCGCCAGAGCATCCTTTAGCGTCGTCTCCGAAGCCCCGTACTCGACGGTCTCCCTGGCCACTTTGTCTATCAGCTCCCATCTCTCTTCGGTATCAAATTTCATCGGAAGCTAGAGACCTCCTATCCGGGCCCTTAGCCGGTCCGGATCTACCGGGGATGCTTCGGGTATCCTTTTTGCCAGTTCGGAGACCCCCTCTCCGCTAATGGCAACCGTGGGGACGACCGGGACTCCCAGAATTTCCTTCAGCTTCCCCACGTCAATCTTTATGTTCTGTTTCTCCGCGTCATCCCACATGTTGAGGGAGATTACCACCGGGTATCCCAGCTCCATGATCTCGAAAACCAGGTAGAGGCCGCGTTCGATCTTGGTAGCGTCCAGAACGGCTATCACCACCGAATCCGGGTTATCCCTCAAGATTTCCAGAGCCACCCTCTCCGCCTCGTCCTTCGGTTCGGTAGAAAAAGTCCCCGGCACGTCGATGATCTCGTACTCCTCTCCTTCGATAAAAGCGTATCCTTCGGTGACGTCCACCGTAGTACCTGGATAATTGGATTCGGTGATACTGGCACCCGTAAGGCGGTTAAATACCGCGCTCTTCCCGACGTTGGGATGGCCCATCAAAAGGATCTTCACCGTGACCATCCCTCCGCTTCACCTTTCCGAACCTGGTTGATCGAGTCTACCCCGATGGTCTTCATTCATTCACCTCGACGAGAATTTTCCTGGCCAAATCGAGCCCAAGAGAGGTCACCGACCTATCGATAGTCACCACTACGGGGCCGTTTATGGGCTGTTTGGTATCCATCCTGATCTCTTTCCCCTCTCTAATTCCCCTGCCCGCTATCTTATCCTTCAAGCCTCGATCGATATGCTTGATTACCCCCTCTTGCCCGTACTCCAGTTCCGAAAGCCTTTTCCCAGACGTCGTCGTATCTGCCTCGTTCCCATCTTTCGAGTCACATTCGGGTGGGAACTCCGAATGTCGGGAATAGTGGTGGAAGTGTTCCAGCCATTTGACCTCCCGTCCCGGGGAGTCTTCGACGAATTTAATAAATTTGTTGAGCTGTTCTATTGACTTCTCGCTCAGGGTATGTTCGACCTTACAGGCGTCTTCGTCCGCTTTCTCCGGAGGAACCTGAAGTAACTCGAGAAACTTCCTTACGTTTTCGTGAACTTCGGATACGTTTTTGGCCACTTCTTCGCCCTCCTCGGTGAGGGTAGCACCAAGGTATTTTTCGTAATTTATATAGCCGTCTTGCTTCAACCGCTGGAACATCTCCGTGACCGAGGAGGCCTTTACGCCCAGCCGGGAGGCGATATCGTTGGTCTTCGCTCTCTCCTTCCGGCGCAAAACCCGGTAGATTGCCTCTAAGTAGTCTTCGAGGCTCTGAGTCCCCATGATAATTTAGGTCACCCTAAATAATTTTTTACATTGTAAATTGAAGTGGGCGACAAATCAAGCCCGATTAACGCTTTTCCGCCCCACAAAAAAAGAGGAGGCCAATCCCTTGACCCCCTCTCTTAGCTCACTGAATTCCTATTCCCTGCTCTCTAGGAGCAGTGTTTTCTCTCTCGGACTGCTTCCCGGCTCAATCTATTAGAAACGTCCTCGAGGTAATTCTCCCGGTAGATCTGCTGCAGGGCCGAATACCTGGAGGCTACGTTTCTGTCCTTTCTTCCGTTCATGTATCTTCACCTCCAAAACACTTACTTGAACTGTGACCTTCTCTCCGATAAATTAAGCTTAAAGAGTTAATTAACCATCAAATTTTAATCGGGTCTTCAGAGGCCTCAAGGCTAGATAGTCGAGCGCTCACGGACTATTTCTCCGCGAGCTCCATACCAGAGACCAACGGGAAGCCACTAGATCGAGAAAATCATATCGCCCTGGCTGGATAGATAGTCTTTATTTAAGAGCAAGCTCAGGGCCCGGCCGGCAAGAAAAACCGGCTCCAACTACCCAGGGGTTTGGTATAATCTATACCCATTAAGAATTGCCGTCAGTTAAGGTCAGAGACCTGACCCGGTGGAATTCTAGATGGCTATTTTCTCGAACTGATTAAATATCTCACGGGAGGTATCATGAAAAAGAGCAAAGTGCTGGAAGCAATCAAGGAAAGGAGAAGTATTTTTCAGTACAAGGACGAAGATGTAGATATGGAGGTCGTGGACAAGATCCTAGAGGGAGGGAGATGGGCGCCCTCATTCGCCAATCTCCAGCCTTGGAAATTTTTGGTGGTCCGGGACGCCGAGAAAAAACGCCGGCTTTACGAAATTGCCCAGAGGGTGACCCTGTTCAGACAGGGGATAGAGGAAGCCCCGGTGGTAATCGCGGTGGCCACGGATAAGGAAACCGACCCCAACCACTATATCGAGGCGGGGGCAGTAGCAACCCAGAACATGGCCCTGGTGGCCCAGGACCTGGGGCTCTCCTCCCACTGGATCGGGATCTTCGATGTCAATTCCGAGAGGAGGTCGGCGGAAAAAGAGGCCAGGAAAGTCCTGGGCCTTTCCGAAGACCTCAGGTTGATATCCCTGTTACCCGTAGGAAAGCCGGACCAGACAAGGACCGGTGAGAGGAAGGAACTCGAAGAAATAGTGATTAGGATTTAGGTTCTCCTCGGTCGCCTTCAGGTCAAAGAGGTCAACGTTGGGGGAGAAGCGAGCTGGAATGGAATAGAACCGGGGAGGCAATACTGACCAGCGTTCTTGGTCTTACTCCTCCCTCCGGGCGGGATAGGGTTCGCCAAAAATCACCTTAGAACCAGCACCCTGTTTAGCTCGCTTCTCTCCGTCTTCCCTTCCGGCCCTTCCACCGTCACCGAGTAGAAATAAACCCCGTTCGGTACGGACGCTCCCCTGTTATCGAGCAGGTTCCACTGGAAGGTGTGGCCCTCCCTCCACTGACTATCGAAGACTTCTTTGCCCGTGAGGCTATATACCTGGACTCTTATCCGGTAAAGCCCCTCGCCCTCGACCCCGAAATCAACCTCCGAGGAGGCCCTGTCCATCACTGCCCTGGTCTCTTCCAGAACCAGGCCCTTCGCCCGCCACCGGGAACCCTCTTCCCTGGCGGTAACCGATACCTCGGTCGCTTCAGTAGTCTTCCCGTTGATCGTTCCGGTGATTTCGTACTCCCCGGGCTGGGTTCCCTCGGGGACGAATACTTTGTACTCCGCTTCCCGGGACCCGCCCGGTTCGACGATGGGCCACTCGAATCTGACCTCCCTATCGTCCAACTCACCGGTAGCGTCAGGCTCAACTACCTCCAGTACCTCCAGTGGCTCCGGAAGTCTTTCTTCGACCGCCAATCCACCCTGAAGGGTGAGGGGCATCCCGGCGGTCAGCCGGACCGTAAACGAATCCCCGGGGACGACCTCCGGGCCCCGCTGGCCTTCCAGTTCCCTCGTCACCGAGGGGTTTTCAAATATCAGCCTCAGTCCCCCCGCCCCGTACGTATTGTCACGTCCTTCTTCCCCCAGGTCCTTCGCGTCCTCGGCGAGTGCCTCCTTCAACTGATCGGCCTCCAGTTCGGGAGAACGGGAAAGAATCAGGGCCGCGGCTCCGGCTACGGAGGGGGCTGCAGCGGAGGTCCCCAAAAAATCCCGATAAACGTAGGTAGTAACTCCGTCTATCCCCGTCAGATCCGGCTTTACCTTTCCATTTGCCGTCGGACCGCGAGAGCTAAAATACTCGATCGGCCCGGACGACCAGTTGCTGGCGTCTACCGCTCCTACCGTGTAGACCTCCTCGGCGTTCCCAGGTGCCAGTATACTGCCTTCCTCCACGGCCGGTTCGAGGGACTGGTTCAGGCTGAAGATCTCAAGTTCAAAGGCCTGTAAATCCTCCGGTCCGGAAACTTTTAGGTAATGACCGCCGGAGGATGGAGGGGAATAATTGATCCGTTCGGTGGGAGGCTCATTGCCGGTCTGGTGGTTGCGGGAGGATCGGACCAGGTTTCCGTCCTGGTCGTAGAGGAAGAGGTCGAAGTCGACCTCCGTCGTCGGCCAGTCGTTCCAGGTCAGATAGAGTCCGATATTCCGCGAGGATTCGTTGTTGACAGTTATGGCTTCCTCCTCGTATCCGAACTCGACCCAACCATCCTCATCCCGGTCGCTAACCGGTCCCTGCCAGTGCCTCCTGGCCAAGTTCCCTGCCGCGTTGACCCACAGGATACCAGCCCGCGTAGCTTCCCTGGCTATATCGGCAACTACTCCCGTTCCGTCGCCAAAGTTCGTATTCAACCAGCCGACGGAATGGACAATTACGTCTACCTCTTGAGAGATCGCGTCCCCCGTGGCTTCGGCCAGGTCGATTTCGTCACCTATCTTTTTCAGGTAGAGGCCTGCCTCTGGGGCTATCTGGTGCACGATCCCGGCCACACCGGTGCCGTGAGCCGTCCCCGAGGAGATCCCGGTCCCGGTATAATCCTCGAGGCCCGCTATCGCGCTTTCGGTCAGCTGCCCCGAATTCCGGGCATAGTCCAGCGAGGCAAAGCCAAGATCGACCACCGCGATTTTCACCCCGTCCCCAAGGTAGTTATTGGCTTGATAAACGCTCCCTCCGATCAAATTTACCCCGGTGGAAAGGGAGGAAGAATCCGAACGGTTCGTCCGGGGATGGGGAGTAGAAGGGGTATAGGGAGAACGAACGTAACGGACCCCCTCCACCTCCTCCGCCAGGGTCTCGATCCGTTCCACGGGAAGCCTGACCTTAATCAACCCCTCCGCCTGACCGAGGATCTCACCGCCTACGGCTCGTATCGCACTGGGAAAAATCGACCGACCCTCCTGCTCCTCGACCACCACCTCTAGGGTGCTCGATCCGGTCCCCGCCACCCCGTTCCCGCGAGACAACCGCCGGGCCACACTCTGGCCCTGTTGGCCTTTCGCCCGGAAGATCAGTTCCAGTCGACTCTCCAGTTTAGGGTTGTGATCGGAAATTTCCAGGGGTTTCTCAGGAACATCTCCCCTTCCCCAAGCAACGCCGGTGGCGGGAGAAAGCAAAAGGAGTAAAACTAGAATGACGGAAAGAAGGATCCGGAAAGCTGGAGCGAGCTTCCAGCGGGAACTACTAGTCATGGGTAAAACGCTTCCTCAGTCGGTCTGCCTTCGGTCGGTTCACGATCACGGCCGGCAGCTAAAACTCAAATTCGGTCGAAAACACGACGGTATCAGTCGTATTCTCCCCCTGAATGGAATTGTTCTGGATCCAGGCCAGATCCCCGGTAAGGTAGTTCACTTTCAATCCCGCTCCGGCGGTAAAGTAGAGGGGATTTTCAGCGGGCCTGACCGTTCCGGCGCGGAGCGAAAATATCGAAAAGTGATATTCGCACCCGGTCCGGATCCTATTCCTTACATCCGGACCAAAGGTATACTGACCCGAAACCAGCAACCGACCGGAGATAAATTCCGGGATTGACTCGTGGTCCAGGTGGAACCGGTAAGCGGAACCGATCGAATAGCGGACGGGAACGATATCCGTCGGTTCAGTAGGCGTATTTGTCCACTGGATGCCCGTCCCATTCAGGTCGAAAGCGGCTGCCCCGAAGGTAAAATTCTCCAGCGGCTCGGCCAGGTATCCTAGGTCAAAGCCCACGCCGCTCGCGGAGGCGTCCATCTCGTCTACACCGGCCTTGGGAGCGGTAAAGCTGTAACGCTTACCGGAAAATCCAAAGGAACCGATCAATGGAAAGGTAAGCCCTCCGGTGGCCAGGAAAGACCGTTCGCCGTAGGTAATCTCGATCTCGCTACCCCCCGGTCCCCTGGTCCAGACCTGGGTGGAAAAACCTAGGTAAGTTCCGGCAAAGGAAACCCCCTTGATCAGAGGCAAATCCAGGGCAGGAATGGGCAAGCCTTCCGGAGTGGTCTCCGTCCAGTTAAACCCTCCGGAGAGGTAATTTGTATTCAACCCCAGACCGTACTTGTCATAACTCATTCCCCCCAGATAGAGGGAATTGCTCCTGGTAACTCCCGCCGGGTTCCAGTACGGGGCGGAGTAGTCATCGGCGATAGCCACGTAAGCGCCTCCCATTCCCAGTGCTCTGGCCCCGAATCCGGACCTCAGCACCGCTCCCGCTCCAACCGGGTTATCGCTGGCCAGTAACTCGAGGGAAGTAAAGGAGACCGGGAGTAAGAGACAAACTAGACATGCCGTTAAGACCTTGCTACCAATGGCGTCCAAAGAAATTACTTTCATCGGACCTCCTTATGGCTACCCGACAACTATTATGATATTCGATCTAGCCGAAGTTGCAATACTTTATCTCCTCCCCAAGTGGGAAGAAGCCTCGGTGGGGGATAACCGAACTCTCGCCCCGGCAGGGGGCCGGAGGCTATGTTTTTATGTAACGGGACCTGGACTGCTTCAACGGCACAAAAAACCCCTGTCAGCTTCTGACAATGGTCAGTCAAGGGCTCCGACCCAATGGACGGGACTTCTAGAAGATCCAATTTCATGAGGTACTTTGATCTGTTACAAGCGGAAACGGGGTTGTTCTCGGTCGAGGGGTCCTAAAAGCGGTGACTCACCTCTGCCACTTCTTTGAACTATTTTCACGAATTCTTCACATTTTCACCCTAAACTACTGTCAGAATGCAGGGGTAGGCCTTGCTTTTATTGACATAGACAAATGGCACTCTCCCTCACCCCAAATCGTAAACCCGTAAACCAACGCGGATAAATATAGCCGGATTTAAGTCCAAGTCGGTACTAGTTCGGGGGAACCGAAAAAACCGTTAACGGTTAGATGAAAAAACAACAAAAGGAGAAAACATGATCAAGGGTTACCTAAAAACGATTGTCACTTCTCTGTTAATACTGGTTTGTTTCTCTCTTTTATCTCCCCTTCCGGTTGTCGGCTCGAACTCGTCTTCGGAGGTCGAAGAGCTAACCATCGGGAAAACAATACCTCTAGCTCTCTCCAACCGGACGGAGGTAAATCAGGCAAAGTTGCGGCTGGAGCGGGCCGAATTACAACTGAAAGCCGCAAAAGAGGAAACCACCTTTCCCTCGGTCCAGATCAACCTGGACTCACCACGGTGGACGTCCGACGGCTTGACCGGCGGGATAACCGGTTCCGCTGAAGCAACTCTCTCCACCAACCTAGGAACAAAAAGCAGTATCAGTGCCAACCTAACCGGCTCCTGGTATACCGATGGCGAGCTCGACTATTCCTGGGGACTGAATCTCTCCCAGAACCTGGATTTCTCGGAATCCAATTCGGTCCAGGAGGGGCTGGAAGAAAGAAGAAAGTCCGTTCGGGAGGCCCGGTCAAACCTGGAAGAGGTAAAGCAATCCACCGTATTAACCACCATCGAAAAATACACCCAACTGGTACAGGAAAAAAGGGAACTAAATCAGGCGGAAGCCGATCTAGAAGACGCTCAGGAGAACCTGGAAAAAGTCAAGGGGCTGGTGGAAAAAGGAGTAAAAGGCGAAACTGCTCTCATGGAAGCCCGGGTTAAGCTACTGGATAGTCGAATAGAGGTGGACAAGAAAAGTTCCTCTTTCTCCTCCGACAAGGAGAGCTTTGGCAGAACCTTTCTGGATACGGAGAAAGGATTTAAGGTCATTTCCCCTGAGTTTCCCCTGGAAGAGCTCAAGCCAAGAACTTCCAGTTTACTGGAAAAAGACGAGTTAGTCGAGCAGGCGCTGGAGAAGTCTTCGGAAATCGAGCAAGCAAGGGAAGAGGTAGAGGAAGCGGAGGAGAACCTCCGGAAAAAGAAAAGGGAGGTTTTTCCTGCCTTCAGCCTTGAGGCGGGCGTCGGATCGGACGGTATTTCGGCCGGGTTCAGTATCTCCTTCGACCTTTTCTCGCCTTCCCACACGGAGGAGGTAGAAATAGCAAAAAAGGATCTCTCCCTAACCCAGAGGAATCTGAAGGCGACCAAGCATACGGTCAGAGAGAAAATACTGGGAGCACGTACCTCCCTGAAAGAAGCCCTAAACAACCTGAAAAAGCTGTCCACGGAGCGAGAAAAGTGGAACCTGGAAGAGAAAGTTAAGAAAGAAAAATACGAGGCCGGGGCCCTGAGCGACAACGACTGGGAGGAATTTCAGGAGGAATTGGAGCAATTTCGGATCGAAGCCCAGTCCCGAAGGACCGAATTGCTCCAGGCCTACCTAAAATACAGAAAAAGGTTAGGACTTGAACTCAACTGGAAGGAGTGGTTAGAGTGAGAAGAAGAACCTGGATAATTACCCTGATAATCATTCTATTGATCGGCGGTGGCGCTGGTTACTACTTCTGGTACAGGCCTATGAACGGTGGAGGGAATCAAGGGGGCAGGGAGGCCCAAACCGTGGCCGTGGGCAAAGGGGACGTAGTGAACTCCATAACCGTCTACGGAGAGGTAGTACCAAAACAGGAGTATACCTATACGTTCAACGGAAACCAGGTAGAGGAAATTCTGGTAAGCGAGGGAGAGCAAGTAGCGAAAGGAGATCCGTTGGTAAAACTGGACTCCGAACAGAAGAAACTGAGCATGCTTAAAGCAGAACAAGCGCTGGAAGAAGCAAAGGCAGAAGGGGCCAAGGCAGTAATCGAGCAAAGGGAACTCGAGTACCAAATTGCCAAGGAAGAGTTCGAGGAGACGACCCTCAGCGCTAGATTTTCCGGGGTAGTGACGGAAGTAAACCAAGCTACAACTTCCTCGGAGGCCTGGAGCCTGGTATTGATCGATACCAGCCAGCTATATATCCAGGCCGAGGTCAATCAGCTCGACGTCCCACCCCTTAAACAAGGGACCAAAGCCAAGGCCACTGTCGAACCACTCTCCGATCGGAGCTGGGAGGTGGAGCTGGTAAAGATTGGGGGGATGGCGCGGGATAGCGGCAATAGCACGGTAGTGGAGGTAAAAGCACAGCTACCACAAGTAGAGGCTTCCATACTGGCCGGTTACACGGCCAAGCTGAATATCACCACATCAAGTGCCCGGGACGTCCTGCGGGTGCCCATTTCCTCCCTCGTCGAAACGGACCGAGGGTGGATGGCGATGAAGGTGACGGGGAAGGGAACAACCCCACAACCCGTACAGGTGGGCGTCACCTCCGACCAGTACGCGGAAGTAAAGGGGGGACTGGACCACGGGGACGAAATCTTGCTCTACCCCACCGGCTTGCAACAAGGCTCGGGAGAATCAGAGGACCGGGATCAACCCACTCCACCCGAAGGAGCGGGTAACTTCCCCGGCGGAGGCATGCCATGATAGAGCTGATGGAGGTGACCAAATCTTACCCCATGGGTGAAGTTGCCTACCAAGCTCTTAGAGGGATAAGCCTCCAAATCACCAAGGGGGAATACGCCTCGGTAACTGGCCCCTCCGGATCGGGAAAGTCCACCCTGCTCCACTTGATCGGGGGACTACATCAGCCGACTTCGGGGGACGTACTTCTGGAGGACGAAAACCTGAAGGATCTCTCCCGGGAAAAACTGGCAAACCTGAGAGGCCGCAAGATCGGCTTCGTCTTCCAGAGGTTCTACCTGCTACCTCGAGCAGACGCACTTTACAATGTCGAACTCCCTCTGATATACCAAGGAGTCAGACCAAAAGATAGAAGGCCCCGGGCAAGAAATTGCCTGGAGCGGGTTGGTCTGGGTAATTATATGGATCACCTCCCAAACCAGCTCTCCGGGGGTCAATCGCAGAGAGTGGCCATCGCCAGGGCTCTGGTCAATAATCCCCCATTGCTGCTATGCGACGAGCCAACGGGTAACCTTGACAGCAAGACCGGAAAAACGATCATGGAAATTTTTGACGACCTGAACGAAGAGGGGAAAACCATCGTCAACGTTACTCACGAAAGAGAACTGGCCGAAGAAGCAAAACGGGAAATAATCCTCAAGGACGGAAAGCTGGAGGAGGACAGGTATGATCCTTCTTGAGATGGTAAAATCGGCACTCAATGCCTTAAAAGCTCACAAGCTGCGAACTACTCTATCCGTCCTGGGAATCGTCATTGGAGTTGCCGCGGTGGTAGCCATCATCGCCATGGTAAACGGGGCTACCGCCCAGGTAACGGCCCAGATATCGGCGTTGGGGATGAGAACCATTACTATTAACATCTTTCCCCAAGCAATCTCTTCCGCGCAGTCGACCCGGGCACTGACCCAGGAGCTGACCGACCAGTTCTCCGAGGCCTCCGCGGTATCCGAAGTGCTCCCCACCTCTCGTTCCCGCGCTAACATGATCTTCGAAGGGGAAAGTTACGACGCAGATGTATTGGGGGTGACCCCGGAA
Source organism: uncultured Thermotogae bacterium (assembly GCA_964481645.1). Classification (GTDB taxonomy): domain Bacteria; phylum Bipolaricaulota; class Bipolaricaulia; order M55B111; family M55B111; genus JAGXLP01. The sequence goes on along the minus strand of CAYZUF010000006.1, from coordinate 2,482 downwards.
TATTCTAACTTGTTCGAAGGCTTCAATCCCCGGCAGGGCCGTTTCATTCACCCGCTGGACGAGGACCGTAAAGTCGTGGTTCTGGGAGCTCAGGTGGCGGAAGAGTACTTCGGCCAGAATCCGGTCGGAGAGAACCTGACTCTGAACATCTGGGGTGACAAAACGGATTTCACCGTTATTGGCGTCATGAAAGAGCGCGGTCAAGTGGGAATGACGGACCTCGACGATACGATTTACATACCCATCAGCACCGCCCAGACACTTTCGGGTTCCCGCCAGTTTACTTCTTACATCGCCCAGGCCAAAAACGAGAAGGTAGTGGAAACGGCGGCTTCACAGCTCAAAGCCGTGCTTCAGCGGACGGTAACCACCTCGGAGGAAGGCTCCGGCAGTAGACGAGGTCCGTTCGGAGGGAACCCCTACCAGGTACAATTGCAGAAAGAGACCATTCAGTCCTATGAAGAAACCGTAAGTACTATGACTCTCATCCTCGGAGGGGTCGCGGCTATATCTCTCCTGGTCGGAGGGGTGGGAATCATGAATATCCTGCTGGTCTCCGTTACGGAAAGGACCAGAGAGATCGGCATCCGCATGGCCATTGGCGCTCGACCGGCGGATATCAGAACTCAATTCCTCATCGAGTCCGTCCTGATAAGCTTTCTGGGAGGACTTATCGGACTCGCCCTCGGCTGGCTGGCAGCCTGGGTAGGATCAATTTTAGGAGAATGGCCGTTTACGATTACTGTTTTTCCGGCGCTCCTGGCCTGTGGCTTTTCCCTTCTTATCGGAGTAACTTTCGGGCTTTATCCGGCTATAAGGGCATCAAAGATGGATCCCGTGGAGGCACTGGGATTCGAGTAATTTTACAGCCAGCGATTGGCCATACGGATTGTCCTTCCTTCTACATGGCTCAATAGCACAGCTATCCCCCTCTGGCCAGCGGGATAGCTGTGCAAGACCATCAACAAGGGCTTCAGTTGGCCCAAGTCTCCTAAATTCGGATCAGGGGAGAACCACTTCCCCTCAGGAATAGACTCCGTATTCCTTCGCCGTCTCTACCATCGCTTTCAGGCTCTCCAGGTTGGCGTTATCCAGAAAAGCTCCATTACTCAGGATAAATCCGCCGTCTTTTCCAGCGTAATCGATCAATTTCTTACTGTATTCCCTGGTTTCCTGAGCCGTCCCCGTGACTACCTTGGAACTGGGGACATTCCCGCCGACACAAGCGACATCTCCGAGCTGGTCCTTGACTTCCTCCATCTCCGTATCGTCGAAGAACCAGACGGTACTCTTCTCCGGAACGTCGTTGATGATATCCAGCCTCTCGTTATAGGAGCCTTCCACGAACATGAACGGAACCAGTCCCTCCGCAACCAGGTTCTCAATTACCTGTTTCAGCGTCGGCCAGTAGAACTTCCCAAATTGCTCCCTGGACATGAAGCTATCCGCACCCTTGTGGAGCGGGATAAATACCATGGGAACCCCGTTCATCTTGGCCTGGTCGATGCCCATCTTGCTTATCAGGGGAACCAGCCTGTCCACGGCTTCCAATACTTTTTCTGGCCTTCTCATGATATCCACCATTACCCCGCTGGTACCCCTCAGGGTGTCTCCCAGTATGTCGAAAGGGGCCTTGGCCGCTCCTCCTATAAATACCGGATAACCGGAGGCAACTACCTCTCCGTCTATCTCACCTACCCTCTGCATCCACTCCATGGCCTGTTCTCCGGCTTCCTTCAAGGTATCCAGGGCAGACTGGACGTCGGGCATTCCGTAAGGCAGAAAGTAAGGCGCGGTAAAGGGAAGTTCAATAACGTCCGTTACGGAACCCAGTTTTTTCAAAGGTTCTAGCTCCTCAGCAATTCTGGGCAGATATTTTCTGAGCCAGAAGTCGGAAGGATCGTTTATCAGATCCTTATATTCATCGGGCTTCATGTATTCCTTCTCCACGCATTGATATGAAGTATCAACTGGAGCGCCGTGGCCGGGCCACTTGTAGAGAACGTAGCCTATGGTTTCAAAGACGTTACCCGGACCGGTCATATTGGAACCAAAGTAGGCATCCGGTTCGAAATCAAATACGTAATTCTTCGTTGCCTCCTCCAGCTTGTCGTAGTCGTACATGATGTCCTCGCTAGTATGTCCGGCATAGAGGGCCGAAAAGAAGTTTACCGATGGTACCACCGGAACCCTATCAGGCTCCTTCAACTCGACAGCGTCCTTTATTCTTTGCGCTTTCTCCTTGTACAAAACCTCGGCCTCATCATCGACGAACTCTACACCTTCTCCTGAAACCCACGGTTGAAACATCTCTTCTCTCTTTTCCGCGATCGTCTTTTGGTCAGTCATCTTAATTCACCCCCGCCCAATTCTTTGCGATACGGACAGCTTCCATCGCATCCTCACCGTAGTCGTCCGCCCCTACGTGCTCCGTGACCTCCTGATCGACCGGCGCTCCACCGATCATAATTTTCACGTCGTC
>CAYZUF010000005.1:0-21215 GCA_964481645.1 uncultured Thermotogae bacterium | reverse complement strand
GCGCTCCCGAACGTCCGAGCCGTAGGTAAAGGCGGTGAGGTGAGTATTGAAGAGGAGGAAGTCCTTCCCGTCCTCCCGGGGAAACCTGACTTCAAGGACCGCACGTTTGAGGTCGAACTGTCTGACGAACCAGTTGTCCGGCTTGAGGCTCAGCTGGTGCCGGGTGGCGCTTTCGATCCTGTATCTGGAGACCACGGAGAGCTTCATTCCCACCGCCCCCATAATCTGCGGATGGGGAGCAAAGGCTGCCTGCCAGTAGAAGGCGGAGGTATGGTAGGAGTACTCTTCGGGTAGTAATTCCAGTAGATTCTGGAGCTGATCCTCGCCATCCGTCCGCCTGGCCCCGTCGTCGACCTCCTGAAGCAGTATTATATCCGGGTTCTCGTCTTTTACGACCCGGGCCACTTCTTCCGTCGTCTTTTTGAACTCTTCTGCCGAGGGCCGCTCGTCCGACCCTCCTTCGTAGTAGAAATAATAGTCCTTGCCCGCCATGAACTGGACGTTCCAGTTCAGCAGCTTGATTTCCTCCCCTTCCGGTATCGGCGGAGCCCTCTCGGTACTCTCCACAGTAGCGGACTGAACCTGATCCGGTTGAAGGGTGGTAAACCGGATCCAGCCAACAAAGGCGGCGAACAGTACTACCAGAACACCCGCGATCACTACCACCACTTTAACTCCTTTGCTCGTAGAAAATTTCAACCTTCCTCCTGCGATTCAGGGGACCGGTCCTGCAAAACCCATGAGAATTTTTCAGCCCATTCCGATTGCATTATACTATACGCTGTTTTGTGAGACAAAATCTCTGGCTATCCTCTCCAGATCTCTCTTCCCAGAGGTTGGAAAAACCTCGGGTCGCTGTTACAATCCGGATGGACGAAAGGAGGAGTTGTGACCGATTACGCAAAGCCGAAAGCCAGGATCAGGACGTTGGAGCCACTTTACGCAATTCCTCCCTAGAATTCAGGTGGGCCAAATCCTCGGCCCAGCCCATTGTCCCAGGAGGTGAAAGAATGGAAGTCGAATTCAGAGTGGAGTCCGATCATTTGAGGCGGGATGGCCCGGCAGTGGACGCGGCTATCGACAAATATACCTCCTCCTTTTGGCCATTTGGTCGCAAGGAGAAGGCTCACAAGGAGCTGCAGAAAAAGTTAGATGAAATAATTGAGGAACACGGCCTAGAAAAGGACGCACGGCTAAACGATACGTACCTCACGGTTACCGGAGTTGAGAGCAAAGACGAGGCGCGGGAGATCATCGAGTCTTTCAAGGAAGACCTCCGTGAGTTCTACCAGGAGGAGTTAGACCTCGATGTACCACCCATAGAGCTTTCCACGGAACACTAAGGGGTCTCGGGTTTAACCGCCCTCCATTTCGCGATAGTCGAAAAACTCCTCGAAAATCCAGCAGTACCCCGGAGTAGTAAGACCAAGCTTTTCTCCCCCCAAGCGGGGGTCTCGGATAAGAAGTCCTTCGATTAGGTTAAAATGTTAGAGGAAGCCGTATCCTTGTCCCCCGCCGGTAGGTACGTCCCCCCAAATTTGGGTCGATAAAACTCGAGGTCAGGTATCCTTCATCTCTCTCTTAGGAAAGTCAAGTCCCATTTTTAGAGTCAATTACCCCGCACCAAGGTACAGGGCTTGTAACCACAAGCCCGTAAGGCTAGAAATGGTTTTTCTTTTCAGACTATATCGCGGACTATCGGGCAGGCAAGGTCCTGCTCAGCACAATTATCAGCATTGTACTCTCCTGGATAGCCAGGTTCGACCGGGAGTACCTGGAGGAACAGCGCTACTTCGATCCCTACCCTCGGAAATTGATGGATATCACCGATTCAGGAAAGATTCGGGATTTGTAGTGCGCTTTACTCAATATTACATTGTTGACTAAAGAAGTCAAGAAATTGGAACATAAACCGACTATGATATGTGGATGTAGGGAATATGCCCCGATATCTTGAACCTGGGGACTGGTTATATGTCCCGACCGATCGCTTGTTGTAGGGCGGCTGGCTTAACAAAACTCTGGGTAATCGTTGAAAATAGAGTAAATGATTGAAACAAACGCAGAAGACACTCTAGCTAGTAGAACTGGATATCGATTGAGGATATTGACGAAAATGAAAGCTAATCAAGCACGTTCGAGCAGGAGGTCATTTGCAGGAGTAGGTAGAATTCCTGAGATCCACAAAAAATAACTGCTACTGGTCCGAGTTTTTGATAGAGCGAGGATAAACCTCTAAAATGAGCCTTGTGGCTTTTGTATCCAACCGTTAGGTGATGAGAAAAGATCTGGAGGTGTTCTACTATGAGTGTTCGAATCAGAGTTGTCTTCTATAGTATGTACGGCCATACTTACAAAATGGCTGAAGCGGAGGCGGAGGGTGCCGAAAACGTGGCCGGGGCCGAGGTAGATATATACCAGGTCCCCGAACTCGTACCGGAAGAGACCCTCGCGGAGTCGGGAGCCAAAGAAGCGAGAGAGCAATTTGACCATATCCCCACTATTGAACCGGAGGACCTGGTTGAACCGGACGGTATAATATTCGGTACTCCCACCAGGTTCGGCAACATGGCGGCCCAGATGAGGAACTTCCTGGATAAGACCGGAGGGCTCTGGCAAAACAACGAACTCGTGGGCAAGGTCGGAAGCGTCTTTACTTCTACCGCCACACAGCATGGTGGTCAGGAAACGACGATAACGAGGTTTCATACAACTTTGTTCCACCTGGGGTTTGTGGTCGTGGGTGTGCCATACGAGGAGGAGAGACTGATGGATATGGAGCAAGTTACCGGCGGGTCCCCATACGGTGCAAGTACGCTGGCCGGCCTGGATGGTTCCCGGCAACCCAGCGAGAACGAACTGGAGATAGCCCGGCACCAGGGAGAGCACGTAGCAGAAATCAGCAAGAAATTGAAAGAGTAGCTGCTCCAATCTCCATGGCTCTCATTCATTTGGATGAAATCTGAGTCGGGCGCCCCTTCCATTTTGGTCTTTGACGGAGCAATTTTGTCTCTTGCCAGGACATGATGGAATACCAAGAGTATTGGGTTATCGGTAGCTCCCTCTCTTATTGTCATCATCAAGGTAGAATTTCGAAAGAATCCAGTATCCGCTCGAAGTAGTTTTCCTTATTTCCTCAAAATCTTCTGAGATAGCACCAACGGAAACCCTGTAAAGATAGCCGTTGGCGATTATCCCTACCATCTTGCCTTTCCAGGTCCTTTCCTTCCCTTTTTTCTCCATTCGGGGTTTATGTTCCACTTTAGTGACTACGGCAGGAAACCCGGCAAATTCTCCCCGATAGATTTCCTTGTATCCGGAGGTGGAGAAAAGTTTCCTCAGCAGCTCCACGTATTGTTTGAATTCCACGAGGGTAGCAGGTTGGGCCAACTCGTTGACTACTACTGAAACGGAGGCGGTGGGGCCTTTGGTACTGTGGGCCCGGAAGGCTATCTTCCTGTAATCTCCTGGTTTCCCTTCTTCCTTTTCCCGGGGAAGATCCTTCTTCCAGCTTGTCGGATAGCTTATCTTAAATCCGAATTCTGTGTTTGAATAGGATTTCATCTCGACCGTTTGGTTTTTGGGGTAATCGGTGAAGTCTTTAGGCTCGGATCCCTGATCCAGGAATTCAACCTCCTCTAAGTCGAGATCGACTATGGCTGCTCTTCCTCCGTATCCGTGGGTCTCGCCGTGTCCACGCACTACGACGTATCGCGTTCCTCCCGGCACCGTGATGGTTTCCGAACGGGTAAACTCTTTAGTTCCGTGCGCGTGAAGGAGATCCCGTCTCCCAAGTCGTTCTCCTTCCAGGGTCTCTACCTGCCACCAGTTGGCGTATCCGTCCTCGCCGTCATCGTCGTGGTAGAGGGTGACGTTGAATTTGTACTCTCTTGTTCTGAATTCAAGTGTGTTATCTCTTAAACTCAATTATTAAATCCTGGGTTCGTCGTACTTCGTTCTTGCCTCTGATAGGGTGGTATAATAAAACTACCGCCTTGTTGAGATGTTCTAGGGCATAGTCTTTGTTAACAATTTGATAAATTTTCGAAGATCCGTTATTAATGTTGCAAGCAGTTTCAGGTACAGAATGCTCTTAAGTGTGATGTAACCACACCCGGGGGGCTGTGGCTGATGGCAGATATAACGAAGGACGTTGCGGAAATGAGAGGGATTTCCACCGCAGCTGCTTCAAGCGTAATCAACGACCAACCCTACGTGAGCCCCAAAACCAGGGGAAAAGCCCCACAAGCAATTGATCAATCCGGTTACAAGCCCGATGCAATTGCCAGAGATTCGACTGGCGTCATTGAGCTGGTAATCCCAGAATCGGTTCAGAGGTTATTCTCTGATCCTTTCTTTGCTCCCCTCCTTAGTTCTTTGATGGAAACAGGCAGACACCTCGGTTACGAGTTGACGTTCTCGCTTTTGCCCGAGGCCGAGGACGCGAAAAACTTCTTCAGCCGTGCTCTCTCCAGTAGCCTGTTCGATGGCCTGCTAATTGCTTCTGCCCGCATAGAGGCTCCGCTATTTCGTTATTTACATGAAGGCGATACTACCTTTCTCTCTATTGGCCGGCTTCCCGTGGACGAGGTTCCCTACGTCACCGTTGATAATTACGGCGGGGCCAGAAGGGCGACAGAGCACCTTATTGAACAGGGCCACCAAGCAATTGCTACCATCAGCGGCCCTCTGAACCAGACCGCGGGCACCGATCGCCTGCAGGGCTACAAAGATGCCCTTCGAGAAGCCGGATTGACCGTCAATCAGGAGCTAATCATTCCCGGGGATTTTACTGAACGAAGTGGGGTCGGGGGATGCGGCAAGTTCTCGAAACCGACGCCACCGCTGTCTTTGCCGCCAGAGACAGTACTGCTTTAGGGGCCTTAAAAGAACTCAGGTCACACGACAGGAGTGTACCCGAGGATCTTGCTTTGGTGGGTTTCGACGACGTACCCGCTGCCTCCAATTTTGATCCTCCTTTAACCACTGTTTCTCAATCCATTGAGAAGTTGGGAAGAAAGGCGGTGAAACTGCTGGATCAGTTCATGCACCAGCCCGCTTCTATCGATAACAATCACGGCGAAGTGTTGGAGACGAAGCTCATTATCAGAGACTTGCTTTCTACCCAAACTGAGGGAGGTGATAATTTCTAGTTTAACAGGCCGGCCAAATTCGCTCGAACATCTTACCAACCAAAAGGAGTGATCTTTTGTGTACTCAAAAAAAGGTGTTGCTCTTTTTAGTGTTCTCTTAAGCGTTCTTTTAGTAGTTACTTTTGCCGGTTTCGCCCAGGATCTACCCGATAAGTTGCCGCGGGATAAAACCGTCTATATTGCCGGTGAACAGTGGGGGCCTGCCGAATCCTTCAACCCGCTGGGTGGAGCTGACTGGCCGGTCATGACGGCAGATATGGATACCAATCTGCTTTACGAACACCTTTTCGCCTATAATATGCTGAACGGCGAACTGGAGCCGATACTGGCCAAAGGCTACGAGTGGAAGGATGACCTCACACTGGAACTAGAACTGAATGAAAAGGCCCACTGGAACAACGGTGAGCCCGTCACCGCGGAGGATGTAGTTTACACCTTCCGGCTGGGTGATCATTACAATCTTCAGTGGAGCAATCTCTGGACCTATGTGGAGAAGGTGAGTTCTCCCTCCGAAGGCACCGTACAGATCAAGATGAAGGAGGACAACCCTAACCGCTTCGTTGTAATGGATAAGCTCTGCTATACCTGGATTCTTCCCAAAGACGTTATCTCTGAAGTTGAAGAAAAGTACGATCACGACCTGACCAAGATTCGACAGAATTGGACCAACGAAAACCCCGTTGCTTCCGGGCCTTACAACGTCGCAGGGTATAGTTCCCAGAGAATCGTCCTGGAGCGGGACGAAGATTATTGGGGTCAGGAGGTCTGGGGCGAACCTAAACCCAAGTACATCGCTCATCAGATATTCAAGAGCAACGGTGCGGGGAACCGGGCGTTCAAAAAAGGCAACGTTGATATCTCTCAGCAGTTCTTACCGCAGATCTGGAATACCTGGCTGCAGAACGATTTACCCGTAAAGACCTGGTACGAGGAACAGCCATATCACCTGCCCTACAACATGCCTTCTCTCTTCATGAACCTGCAGAAAAAGCCCATGAGCGATCCCGCGTTCCGTCGGGCGCTTGCCCACGTAATCGACTACGAGAAGATCGCGCAGCTAGCGATGACCCGTTACTCCGAAACCATGGAACCCGGGCTTCTTCTGCCCTATGAGCCACAGAAACAGTATATCGTTGAAGAGGATGTTGAGGAATACGGCTGGGAGCACGATCCGGAGAAAGCCAAAGAAATTCTGGAAGAAGCCGGCTACACCACGGGGCCAAACGGCTGGTATCAGACTCCCGACGGAGAAGAGATTTCGCTGACAGTTACTTGTCCCTACGGATGGACAGATTGGAACGTCTCCTTGAAGATCGTGGCCCAGAGCGCCCGAGATATTGGGCTGAATATCAAGACAAACTTCCCCGAATACCCCAATTATCTTGACGACCTGCAGCGGGGAGAATTTGAAATGACAATGGAGATGGCCGGTCCTAACCCCACACCCGCGAATCCCTGGCGGAAGTTCCAGATGACCATGGGTTCGACCGACTTGCCGGAGATCGGAGAGGTTGCCTATCACAACTACGGTCGTTATCGTAATGAGAAGGCCAACGAGCTCATAAACCAGCTGCCGAAGATGGAGGAAGAAGAAAGGGTCGAAGCTTACGGGGAGTTGAACCGGATTTTCATGCAAGATATTCCGGTAATCCCGCTCGAGTATCGCCCCGGATACTTCTATGAGGTCAACGAAACTCACTGGAAGGGCTTCCCGACTGCCAAGAATCCTTACGCCCCGCCCATGAGTCCGTTCAGTCAGGCGGCCGTCAGGATTCTATATAACATAGAACCGACCGAATAAATGGTCCGTTTGGTGCTTAGTGGATGAGACAGGGGCGGGCTTGTCCCGCCCCTTTATTTTCTATTGGAATTTTAAGTCAGGAGGTAACTATTCCGTGAATCGGCTGGCAAAATACACCCTGAGAAAAGTGGGCTGGTACTTGGGGGTCTTCTTCGTCGCCCTGTTTTTGAACTTCTATCTGCCCCGGCTGATTCCGGGTAACCCAATCAGTGGTCTCGTCGCTCAAATGACCGGTCCCGGGGTAGAAGCGTCCCAGGCAAAAGAAATGCATCGAACCTTTATGAATGAGTTCGGCTTGAATAAACCCATTCTAATACAGTTTTTCAACTACGTTAAAATGCTCTTTCAGGGCGACCTGGGAACTTCCTTTTCGTATTATCCCAAGCCAGTAAGTGAAATTCTAAGTTCTTCTTTGCCCTGGACACTGGTTCTCCAGGTTCCCGCCTTCACCGTCGGTTGGATTGTCGGTAACTTGCTTGGCGCGATTTCGGCCTATAAAAGAGGAATTGCCGATCACGTCATTTTTCCGTTTTCTCTTTACATGAATGCAATCCCCAGATATGCCTTTGGTATGTTGCTTATGTGGGGGTTTGGTATAGCTCTTGACTGGTTTCCGGTGGCCGGGGGATATTCAGCCTCCCTGAGTCCCTCTTTTTCGCTCGACTTTCTCTCCAATGCAGGGTATCACTACGTGTTACCCTTTCTCTCGGTAATGCTGGTCACCGTGGGGGGGCAGGCAATCGGAATGAGGGAGATGTCGATCTACGAATTGGATAGTGATTACGTCCTCTACAGTCGCAGTTTGGGAATCAGGGACTCCAAGATAGTGCAGTTCGTCTTTAAAAACGCTTCCCTGCCCCAAATCACTGCCTTTGGTACCAGCCTGCCTCTGGTTATTACGGGGGCCGTGGTCACAGAAGTTGTCTTTTCTTATCCCGGTATTGGCTCTTTGTTGTTTGATGCCATTCGACAGTCTGATTATGCACTGATCCAGGGCTGTACGCTGGTTATCATCCTCGGGGTAGTCTTTGCGAATTTCGCCCTTGATATTCTCTATGGTTTCATTGATCCCAGAGTCCGCGCAGCTCAGTCCGAAGAGGTAGAGTGATATTATGTCAGATTACTTACAGAGATTCCTGAGCTCGTACAAGGCTGTCGTGGGGTCAATAATACTGCTTCTTGTCCTGGGTTTTGGCCTTATTGGTCCGCTTTTCAGTTCACAGGACCCCACTGCCATGGTGGGAATGTTATATGAAGCACCCTCCTCCCGGTACATACTGGGGACGGACAACTTCGGGCGCGGGGTTTTTGTTGAATTGATGTACAGCACCAGAACATCTCTGCTCGTTGGCTTTCTGGCCGGGCTGGTAGCGACCTCCACCGGAACCATTTTGGGCATGTTCTCTGGTTATCTTGGTGGTATTACCGATAGCCTCATCAACTCTCTTACCAACTTATTTTTGACTGTTCCTCCATTTATCATTTTAATCCTTGTCTCCATCAGTCTGGAAACGAGGTCGCTTCTGCTTTTGGCTCTATTGATCGGGTTTACCAGCTGGCCGTGGGTGGCCCGGTCGGTCCGATCGCAAACCATGAGTCTGCGCAACCGGAAGCATGTGGACATAGCTCGGATTTCAGGATTCAACATCTTCGAAATACTAGCCCGGGAAATTCTTCCCTATATACTTTCCTATGTTTTTATGACCTTTACTATTCAGGTCGCCTGGGGCATCATCCAGGAGGCGACTCTGAGTATGCTGGGGCTGGGACCGTTTAATGTCGTCACTCTGGGGAAAATGCTGCAGTGGGCAAAACTGTATGAATCGATGAGTGCTGGGGCCTGGTGGGCATTTGTTCCGCCCATTGTTATTATTTCTCTGATCAGTTTCTCACTTAAATATATTAACAGCGGCATGGACGAAGTCTTCAATCCGAAGCTGAGGAAGTGAGACGAATGTCAAACGGAGAGGAAGTCCTGTTAAAAGTCGATAATATCCAGGGGTTTTACAAAGAGGAGTACGAGGCAGCCGTCAAAGCTGTCAACAGGGTAAGTTTTGAGCTGTCCGAAGGCGAGACCCTGGGGGTCGCCGGGGAGTCGGGTTGCGGTAAATCCACCCTGGCCAAGTGCGTTAGCGGCCTTTTCAATCCACCTTTGGAGTACGAGGGCGGGAAGGTCTTATTGGAAGGGCAAAACATTTTGACCCTCGAGGCCGAGGAAATTCGGAAAACTATTCGCGGCAGACGCATTTCCTACATTCCTCAAAGTGCCATGAACGCACTGAATCCCACGGCCAAGATAAAAAATATCGTCTGGGACATCATTCACGAGCACAAGCCCCAGATCGAAAGAGAATCGGCACTCCAAAAAGCCCGCCGACGCAGCGAGAAGTTGAACCTGCCCCAGCGCGTATTGAATGAATACGCCTGTGAGTTCAGCGGAGGCATGAAACAACGGATTATCATCATGCTGTCGACCCTCCTGGATCCGGACGTGTTGATCGCTGATGAACCCACCTCCGCCCTTGATGTCAGTACTCAGAAGGCCCTGGTCAAGATGCTTCATAATCTGGTAGAAGAAAGGCTCGCCAGAAGTCTTATCTTCATCACTCATGATTTGACCACCCTTCGGCACGCCTGTGACAGGATCGCAGTAATGTACGCCGGGGAATTTGTTGAACTCGGCACCACCGATCAAATTGTCTTCAATCCGGTCCATCCGTATACAAGGGCGTTGATTTCCTCGATTCTCGTTCCCGAATCGGGTATCCGCGAGAAGCAGCTGGACGTAATCATGGGCAAGCCGCCGGACTTACACGATCCCCCGGAGGGTTGTAAATTCTGCCCTCGTTGTGAGGCCGGTGCGAAAGAGTTGGAGGTATGTAGCCGACAGCATCCGGATATGCGGACCATAAAGGGCCGCCAAGTGAGATGTCATGCCCCACTCGCGGAAGAAAGTGACGAGACCAGCGAGGAGGTCCAGGCCCATGCCTGAGAACGTCGTTCTGATCGAGACGAACAACTTGAGGAAAGTTTTTGGTTCGGGTGCAGACGAAGTCGTGGCTGTAAAAGATGCAAACATAACGATCGACAGAGATAGGATCATTTCTCTGGTAGGTCAGAGCGGCAGCGGCAAAACTACCATCGCTCGGCTTTTGTTGCTGTTGATCAAGCCTACCGCGGGTTCGATTTACTATCAAGGAGAACCCCTAAAGGGGTTGAATCGGTCGGCCAGGATTAAGTACTGGCGGCAGGTCCAGGGTATTTTTCAGGATCCCTATGCTTCGTTTAACCAGTTTTATCGCGTGCGAAAAATCTTACAGGATTGTTATAAGCTCTTTGATTCTCCTCCCCCGTCGGATGAACAGACTCAGCAGATCAGAAAGGCTCTGGATCAGGTCAACCTGGACCCCGATGACGTGCTGGACCAATACCCCTTCGAAATGAGCGGGGGTCAGCGGCAGCGAATTATGATCGCACGGGCTTTTATCATCTCCCCCCAGGTACTGATCGCCGATGAGCCCACCTCCATGATCGATGCTTGCAGTCGCTCAAATATCTTGAATGCTTTGATGAACCTCAAAGACGAACAAGACCTTTCTATAGCCTTTATCACCCACGACATGGGTCTTGCTTACTACGTGAGCGATAAACTGTTGATCATGCAGGAAGGGGAGATCGTCGAGGAGGGCGGGGTTGTAGACGTTGTAGATAACCCCGAACATCCTTATACGCAGGAACTGTTGAACGACGTGCCCATCTTAGAGGAAGAATGGATTCAGTGACGGGGGTTTCTGCGGGCCGTCTCGATAAGTCGTTCTTGGGGTTGTTTTGAGGGGGTGTATATGAAGGAACTAACGCTGAACGGAGTGTGGCAGTTCACCAGTCCGAGAATCGAAGGTTGGTTACCCGGCCGGGTTCCCGGAGAGGTCTTCAGTGATTTGATACGCAACGACGAAATACCCGATCCCTACTACGGTGATAACGAGCTGGATTTACAGTGGGTCGGGAAGACCGACTGGACCTACAGGCGGAGCTTCGAGCTGGAGGAGGAGTTCCTTTCCCACCGAAAGCAGGTTCTTGATTGTAAGGGTCTGGATACGGTATCTGAACTTTATCTAAACGGGGCGAAAGTCGGGAGATCCAACAACATGCACCGCCGTTACGAGTTCGAGGTGGGGGAATACCTGCAGGCCGGTGAGAATACTCTGGAGGTTCAGTTCACTTCTCCCGTCCAGTACGGTATCGAAAAGTCCAGGGAGTACGAGGGCAACATACCCGACCACCGCTACCTGGTGGACCAACCCGCGAGACAGTTTGTCCGCAAGGCGCAGTGTCATTACGGCTGGGATTGGGGGCCCTGCTTTCCAACCATGGGGATCTGGCGGGATATTGCGCTAGTTGGTTTCTCTTCGCCGCGGGTTCGTTACACGGTAAATGAGCAAACCTTCGGGGAGGCTGGTCAGGTTTCTGTGGAGGTTCGAATCGGTCTGGACGTCCCCGAGGCCGGCGATTACAACTCGACGCTGAAATTAGCCGGTGAAGAAATCACCGAGGAGTTTTCGCTCGGTGAAAATAAGCGGGAAATCAGCCAATCGATAACTGTTTCTTCTCCCGACCTCTGGTGGCCGGCCGGTTACGGGGACCAGCCTCTATACGATTTGACCGTCTCCGTGGAGGGCAACAGCTATCACAGCCGGGTGGGATTCAGGGATATCGAGCTTGTGACGGAGGAGGATAGCGAAGGGGAAAGCTTTTACTTTCGGGTCAACGGTACCCCGATCTTCGCGAAAGGAGCTAACTGGATTCCCGCAGATTCTTTCCCGGGGCGCATGACCGAAAGGAGGTACCGACGCCTGATCGACAGTGCCGTGGAAGCGAACATGAATTGCCTTCGCATCTGGGGCGGTGGTATTTACGAAGACGGAGCCTTCTACCAGGCCTGCGATGAAAAAGGGATTCTCGTCTGGCAGGATTTCATGTTCGCCTGTTCGGCCTACCCCGCCAACGAGGCCTTCCTCGATAACGTGAAAGAGGAGATTCGCTACCAGGTACGGAGGTTAGCCGATCACCCCTCCATTGCTTTGTGGTGTGGTAACAATGAAAACGAGTGGCTCGGTGCCCGGGGAGATTATGACGCCGAAAAAGTCGACTGGGAGGATCTGAAAGCAGATTACCACAAGCTAAATGAGGAAACCGTGGGCGCGGTCGTCCGCGAGGAGGACAGCGATAGGTCGTTCTGGCCCAGTTCTCCTTCCAGTAGAGGGGAGGCACCTCCAAACGACCAGTCAATAGGGGATAACCACTACTGGGACGTTTGGCACGAAGAAAAGCCCTTCTCGGATTACTTGACTACCAAACCCAGATTCGTCTCCGAATTCGGCTATCAAAGCTTCCCCTCCACGGAACTTCTGCTTACGGCAATGGAGGAGGGAGACCTCAATCCGACTTCACCGATCATGGAACACCATCAGCGGCATCCGGAAGGCAATAAGTTGATTACCCGACGCATGACGGACCACTTTCGGTTCCCCTTCTCCTTTGATGATTTCGTCTACCTCAGTCAGGTCCAGCAGGGGCTGGCCATGAAGACGGCGATTGAGCACTGGCGGCGCCTCAAGCCTCACTCAATGGGTGCGATTTACTGGCAGCTCAACGATATCTGGCCCGTCGCTTCCTGGTCCTCGCTGGAGTACGGGGGTGGGTGGAAGGCGCTTCAGTATATGGCGAAGAGGTTTTACAGCCCCCTGTTGGTTTCTACAATGGAAAAGGAGGGCCGGCTGAAGGTCTGGATTACCAGCGACGTAGACGGTCCGCTGCAGGGGAAGCTGGGAATCGAAGTAGTCGGTCTCGACGGAAAGGAGGTTTTCTCCGATAGAAGCGACATCCAGGTAGCTCCGTTAAGTAGCGAGGTGCATGCCAGCTACGACCTGACCGATATGGAAGGAGAAGTTGGTACCGAGGACTGGATGGTGAAAGTGGCCTTTACCGGTCCCGGGCACTCCTCCTGCAATTTCCATTTCATGAAACCATTCAAGTCACTGGATTTACCCCGGCCCGGTCTTTCCTCCATGCTTCAAGACGGAGAAGTTTTGTTGAAGACTCGGAACGCCGCCCTGTTCGTCAAGCTGGGCTTGCCGGGGGAGAAAGGCCATTTCGATGATAACTACTTTCATTTGCTTCCCGGCGAGGAAAGACAAATTGAATATCACTCCTCACAGGGGGAGCCGGGAGATGATTTAGAAGAATCCGATCTTGTGGTGACTAATTTGCGGGAAACTTACTAATCCCGAATTGATGCTCTATGACTCATTACTTCACACGAGGACCTCAAAAGGAGGTATTTCATGGACTTAACTGGTAGCTGGAGGTATAAAACCGATCCCACCAATACCGAGAATCCACAGACCCTTGAACCTTCCGACGATTGGGACGAAATGGAGATCCCCAACAACTGGTATCTGGAAGGTCTGGAGTATTCTGGCACTGTCTGGTTTTACAGGGACTTCGAGTATACCCCCGGTTCCGATCGACAGATACTTCAGTTTGACGGCGTGGATTATTTTGCTTCTGTCTGGTTGAACGGGGAAAAAGTCGGGGAACACGAAGGGTACTTCCAGCCGTTTGAGTTTGACGTGACCGAACAGCTGCAGGAAGGCCACAACGGTTTGCTGGTGAAGGTTCGTTCGCCCAAAGAGGACCCAGAGGAGGCATGGCCGGCCAAAAAGTTCTTGATCAAAGGGATATTCAACCACCACGATGCCCGTCCGGGTTCCTGGAATCCCGAGCGGGGGCAGGAGAAAAACACCGGAGGAATCTGGAACGAGGTGACTCTCGAGGAGAAACCGGGATGCAGGATCACCGACCTCCGGGTCGCTCCGCGCTTGATGGAAGATGGTTCCGCTCTGGTTCGCGCTAAGATCGAACTCGAAAACCAGGGAAACGCCTGCCGGGCGGACCTGCAACTGGATGTCGAACCGAAAAACTTCGAGGGTCCTGATGTCACAGCGCAGTTCACGGAGCAGCTCTCCCGGGGAAGCAATACCGTAGAGGAAACTTTTGTCCTCGAAGATCCCAAACTGTGGTGGACCTGGGATCACGGCGATCAGAATCTCTATGATTGTGAAGCAACCTTGGAGGTCCCCGCTGGTTCGGACTACAGGCGGGATTACTTTGGCGTCAGGGAAATTGATATGGAAGGGAAAGATGCCAACAGCGTATGGAAGTTGAACGGCAAACGCTTCTTCCCGCGCGGTTCGAACATTATCCCCACGCAGTGGCTCGCCGAGTACAATGAAGAGATGATAGAAGGGGACGTAGAGCTGATGAAGGAGGCCAACCTGAACGTAATCCGGGTTCACGCTCACGTCAACCGAGAGGAGTTCTACGAAGCATGCGATCGGGCGGGGATCATGGTCTGGCAGGACTTTGCCCTGCAGTGGAGTTACGAGGAAACCAACCAGTTCTACAACAACGCACAGAGTCAGGCCAGGGATATGGTCGAGCACCTCTACAACCATCCCAGTATAACGATCTGGTGTTGCCACAACGAACCAAGCGTAAACGAGGGGACGCTGGATAACCTCCTTTTTGACGTCGTGCGGGAGGAAGACCCGGTCCGCCACGTGGAACACCATTCCGATTTCAGGGATCATCCCTACCCGGGGGGGCACCGTCACGTTTACACAAAGTTTGCCGCTTTGCCGGGCGCGCCTTTCGTGAACGAATTTGGTGCTCAGGCCCTGCCCAGCGCCGATCACGTCAGGGAGATGTTTGATGACCCCGAGGACGCCTGGCCGCCCGACTGGGAGGAATACGCCTTCCACGACTTCCAGTACGACCAGACTTTCAACGTCGCGGAGGTTGACCTGGGCGATTCCCTGGAGGAGTTTGTCGAGAACAGCCAGAGTTATCAATACAACCTGCTGAAGTACGCCATCGAACGGTACCGGCGAAACCGTTACAATCCGATGGTCGGAGTAATACAGTTTATGTTCGTGGAGTGCTGGCCGAGCATCACCTGGGCCGTCCTCGATTACCAGCGGACCCAAAAGGAGGGCTACGAAGCGCTGAAGCTGGGCATGCAGCCCGTACTACCCTCCTTTGACGTCCCGCGCCACGAGCTCCAACTTGAGGAGAGGAGTTTCGCACTCTTCAACGATCTCACCGTGGTCAACGACCTTCACCGATCCTTCCCGGACGCGGAGGTGGAGATTTGGTTCGAAGACCCTTCGGGTAATCGCGTCCTCGAAGAGAACCTCGAGGCCGAGATACCCGCCGACGGTACGGTGACACCTGTTCAGACGGAGATGCGGGAAGATTACTGGCTGCTTCCGGGGGACATCGAACCCGGGGACTGTTACCTTAAGGTTCGCATCAAGGCCGATGGAGAGACAATAGCCAACAACAAAGAGAAATTGAAGGTCCTCCCGGCTGGC
Source organism: uncultured Thermotogae bacterium (assembly GCA_964481645.1). Classification (GTDB taxonomy): domain Bacteria; phylum Bipolaricaulota; class Bipolaricaulia; order M55B111; family M55B111; genus JAGXLP01. The sequence continues at coordinate 5,826 of CAYZUF010000005.1, read as the reverse complement.
GGTAGCAGTCTGAGGGTCGAGATTTAAGTTGTCTTTGTTATCCAAATACCTTATCCGGTCGAGAAAACCCCGGGGAATCTATCCGAGGGCTCGTTCGACTCCAAACAAGTAGTCTGGTGAACTTAACCCAGAGCTTTGCAGCCGCTTTTCAGAGACCTTCACCGTTTACCGCCAAAGGCCCCGGCAATTAAGCATTGAGTTGGACAATGCCTCCACGGTGGATCCCGTGGAGGGTTACCCATAATAGCTGAGAGTGCCCAGGGCTTCCTGCGATGAATAACGGACAGGCACCCACTGCTGTATTTTTACTTTACAGATCCCTTAGCCTGTATTATATTAAAATGATATTTCAAGAGGGTTGATACCATTGGACTCGAACCTATATACCGTACTTACTGGGGACGTCGTTAATTCTGCGGAAGTGGAAGATTATGGAAAGTCGTTGGACGAGGTCTTTAGCCAGTTCGAGAAGGATTATCAGGATAACCTTCCTCTCGGCGTGGATCGGTATTCCGGGGACCAGTTTCAAATTTTGCTGAGTAGCTGTCAGTCGTCCCTCCGGGGGTCGCTTTATATTTTTACCAAGCTGGCTTCTCTGAAGACTTCCGTCCCGGTACGAATTTCGATCGCTATCGGTGGAATCGATGCTCTCCCCGAGGAGCGAGTTTCCCTCGGAGAGGGTGAAGCGTTCCGGCTCTCCGGATCCAATCTGGAAGGAATGAGGAACTATCAGCGAATTACCTTCGAGGGGTCGGAAGATATCGTCGATTCGGGAGATAATAGACTGATTGGAGGGTCGATGGATTTGCTTTCCGCGTTGTTGCTGGAACTCTCCCCGGCTCAAGCTGAGGTTATCTGGTATAAACTCAGAGGTTATACTCAAAATGAGATCGCCGGGGCCACCGATAGGAAGCAGCAAACCGTCAGCGATATATCGATAGCTGGTTCCTGGAGGAATATAGAGGGATTTCTTGCGGTCTATGAGAGGCAGTTTGCGGGAGAATGAAAACAGGCAACTATGCCTGTATCATCGTGTAACAGGCTATAGAGCCTGTAGGGAAAGCGATCGCCGGTGAAAATTATCAGGCAAACGGGCAAAATTGTCGGGTTGGGGTTAATATTATCGGGACTGCTGGTTCTGGTCGGACGTTACGGGCCGGTACACGTAACGGAGCAGTACTATGCCTACGTTGGGGTCTTGGCTTCCGGGTTAATTTTGGTTTTTCCGGTCGGGGAACTCATCGGTCTTTACCTAAAGTCCAAGGCACCGACGGGATATCAAAGTTCGGGAATAGAAGAGGCCGGGAAGGTCATTGGGTGGCTGGAACGGACCATTGTTTTGGCATTTTACCTGGGTGGCTCCCTGTCAGGGATTGGATTTTTGGTGGTGGCGAAGTCGATTTATCGATTTGGAGATCTCCGCAGGGGCTCCGAAGCGGAGAATAACGGGGATGAAGAAAGGAGAGACACCTTTTCAATTTCTGAGTACATTATCCTGGGTAGTTTGCTGAGTTACACAAGCGCCATACTTGGGGGAATGATAATTGAGCTAGTTCTGACTCAACTCGGACTTAATCTTGAGTTGATCCCCTGAAGCCTCGTTCCGTCGGTGGTTTGCCTGATGGTCCGCATGGAGGGGTCCCTGGGTTTGGTTGAAGCTCGAGTCGTTTAGGGATATTCTTTGGCTGGATTCGAATAAACCGATTATATAGGAGGTAAGCATGGCGGATGAGAGTGGCTCCGGTACAGTGCAGTTAGGTGGCGGGACATACGGTCTTATCGGAATTGGAGTCGGTCTGGCCGCATCCCACCTGGGCTTTTCCATTTTGATGTCCATGGTATGGGGGGTCTTTTGGCCCGTTCCGCTGGGATACTGGCTGATCAAGGCTCTCCATAGCGTGGGAGCTTGAGGGAGGACCCGAAAAGGGATCGTCGTGTTCCAGGCAAAGGCATAAGTTGCAACTATACGAGTCAATATTTCATCGGCATTCCGTCAGGAGCTACCACGAATCTCCCCTTCCGGAACCAGAACTTTCTGAGATAAAAGGTTTCCTCGACGATAGGCCGAGGTTCTATCCGGCTATTCCGAGCGAGGTGACCCTGGTCGAGGACGGAGCGGGGTTACAGAGAAATATTTCCGGGATAATCGCGGATTACGGGAAAGTTCGATCTCCTCATTACCTGGTCATCTCGTCGGAGGAAGAGGACGGCCACCTCGTCGATATTGGTTATAGCCTGGAATACCTCGTTTTGCAGCTGACGAGGATGGGAGTAGGTACCTGCTGGATCGGAAAGGGGTTTAAGGGAAAAGGTTTGAGGGAGTTCGTCGACCTCCCCTCCGCCCAGGAGGCAAGAGCTTTGATCGCCTTTGGTCCCCCGGGGCCGGATGAAGAACTGGCCCGGATTGAAGAACCTCACAGGAAGGAGTTGGGTCATTTTCTCCCACACAAACGGGAAAGTCAGCTGGACGAGAAAGAGAGGAAGCTAATCGACGGACTCCGAAGGGCCCCCTCGGCGTTAAACGGTCAGCCCTGGAGGGTTTCACTGGAAGGGGAGACCGTACGGCTCTTTATCGAGCTCCGGAGCAAAATTACCAGGACCCTGGTCGGGAATATGCTGACCATGAACAAAATAGACGGGGGAATTGGGTTGAGCCACCTCGAAATTGCCGGCCGCAATTTGTGGTCGAATTGTTCTTTGGAACGGGGAGCCGACGTCAGCGCGGATGGAATGGAGTATATTGGCAGTTTGGAGCTTTCCTAGGGAAGATCTCCAAGTTTCCCAAGTCTTTCCCATTGGTCTCAATTGCACTTTCGTCCCTTAAAGCCTAGTCTTTAAAGTGATGTGGTCCCGCAAATAAGGGCGTACCAAGACACAGACAGGGGAGAGATTAGAGAAATAGCCACCTCCACGGCCACTGGTTATCCCCGCTCCGACCTGCAATTGGTTGCCGACCTGCTGACCGACTATTACGTAACTTACGAGCCGGAGCATCTGCTGGTCGCGGAAGCGGAAAACCGGGTCGTGGGTTATCTTTCCGGTTGCTTTAATTCTTCCCGCTGTCGGTGGATAAAAGGAACTATGGTCATCCCTAAAGCGGTCACCAGGGCACTCGTCCGGGGGGAAGTGGGCTGGAGAGAAATTAGGTACCTCGGATCTTTTCTTTACGTGACCGCCCACGGAGGATTGAGGAATGCCCCGCCTTCAGGTTATCCGGCCCACTTTCACGTAAATATCGCCAAAGGTTGGAGAGGGCAGGGGCTGGGAACAAGGCTCGGGGAGCAGTTCCTTTCCATGTTAAAAACGAATGGGATAGGGGGGGTCCACGTCAGGGTTCGTCAGAACGACAGGGAGGCCAGCCGGTTCTTTCGGTCGCTCGGTTTCTCCAGGGAAAGTGGCTACCCGATTCTTGTTGCCAAAGAGAAGAAGCTTCAAACTTCCCGGTCGATAATCTACACCAGGAAGATCGAGACCGACTCTAGTTAATCTTGACCAGCCTGTTCGCGCTTCTGGCGAAGGGGACGCCCTTTCTGGCCAGGGTTATGCTGAGGATCAGCTTGCTCGGGTGGTCGATCTTTTCCAGGGGAATGGAGAGCCGGTAGGATTTCCGACCGCTCCGGTAGTCGTACCCGCCGCCTTTCCTTATTTCTGACCCGTCGTAGTGGAGCTTGTTATTGCTGAATCGAAAAGAATGTGATTTCCCGACCCCCCTCCCGTTGCCCCCGTCACCGATGGGTTTGAGGGTGATCTGAATTTCGTTTCCCGGGCGGTACCTGTTAAAGAAATCTATGGCCAGGCTGAGAGTCACCGAATTCCTGGTGAGGGTTACGGACTTCATATCCGGGTAGCGCCTGAGGGAGGCGAGGCGGCTTCGCCTTTTGGGATTTAGGTAGGAGAGGAACGGCTTGTCCTCCTCTTCGTTTACGATGAAATCCCCGGAGAGGTTCGGTGTTCCTTTGTACTGGGTAGAGTCATTCAGGGAGAGACTGGGGACGATACCGAATAACTCGTTAGCCCGGGCGAAGCTTATCAAGTACTTGCGCATCAGCTGAGTCTGGGTCCGGTATTTGCCAATGGCCCGGAGTTTGTGCAATCTCTCCTTCAAATCAAGTGGGACCTCGACCCACTCCGTGTCCAGATCTTCCAAATTCTGGGGTTTGCTCAACGAGGCCTCCAGGAACTTCCCCCGGGGCCAGGGGAACCTTAGGCTGTGGACCAGGTAACTCAGCACGGATAGGTCGTCAAAGCACTCGTAACCCTCACTTTTTAGCTGTTCCAGTCCGTAAAGGACGAAGCCGTTGGTCGCCCAGTGGTCCGGATGACTGTCGTTAGGATGGGGAAGATAGACCACGTCCGGCTCGAATTCAAGCAGCAGACTCTTTACGTCCTCGACCGCGGCAGAGCCGCAATAGGGGGTCCCTTCCGTATAGCTATTGTCGTAGGGGGAGCGGTCGGTTTTGGTGTACTTGGAGTAATAGAGATCGTCTCGATTCCAGTGCGTGGTCCACATCGGGCTCAGGCCCCGGTCCGGGTATCCAAAAAACTCGACGGCCTCTTCACCCAGGCCCAGGTAGTCCAGGGCCGCTAAAGTCTCATTTTGACGCCTGTAACCAAGCTTGACAAAGTTGGCTCGAAGGAACGGCAGGAAGGGCGGTCGACGGATCTGACCGTCCCCGTTGGTCATGATTGCGACCTTGGCTGGCGTTTCCGACTCCACGTACCTCTGGATCAGACCACCCGCCGCCAGGATCTCGTCGTCGTTGTGGGGAGCAAAGACCAGAACTTTATTTCCTCGGACTACGTTTCCGGTATTCATTTCAACTCACTTTATTTAGTAGAAACTGCACGGACCGACGATATCTAGCTCTTCCCGCTTGCAGGTGGGAACCCGACCGCATAAGTATAAGTCACCGGAGAGGAGAAGTGAAACCTGTGGAACTCCCAATCCTCATTTTTCCGAAAACCGGCGGTTTTGTATAGATTCAAGAGGATTTGGAATATAACCCCCATCTTAGACTCATTCTCTGTCAATCTCCAATTCTCTATCCTCCCTAGATCCCTTACCTTAACTGGGCTTTTGCGGTGGTCGTCTTTAAAGAGCGGGACCGATGGGTTTTGTATAGGTCTAGTAGAGTATCGTACGGTACCAGAGTATACCAAATGACACCGGTGGATCGAGGTGGGGTCCCCCGGATAACCCGAGGTTCTCTTTCCCCCTGGAATCCCCCTTGGGCCGTAGTTAGGAAGACACCAACCCGCCCGGTTATCCGGGAGATCGGAGATTTCATCCTTGCCTCCACGTAGACTTAGCAAGCACGAGAATTACCTCTTGGTGGTTTCCTATTTGCAGAAAGATTGGGCCAGCATGGACTGGACATAGCCCATTCTTCCCTTCCCAGCCGGCGCGGAACCGTAACTGTGACCTTAATTGACCCTATCCTGGAGACGAAACGAAGCTACGCTGGTTGGTTCGAACTACCAAGGGCCAGGACTTATCTGCAAGTAGACGGTACCGTACTTTTCCCACCAATACCGGATAAAAGGCGGTGGAGAGTCCGATAAGTCCGGTATGGTTGTTCCTGGCTATGGTTACTGGGGTAGGTCGTTTACCGCCTTCTCGGCGTCTTCGTTTAAGACGTCCGCATACACCTGCGTGGTCTGGATCGAGGAGTGGCCGAGCTGGGATTGGACCAGCCTCAGGTTATAGTCGCTGGATTTGTAGAGCATGGAAGCGTAAGTGTGGCGGCAGGAGTGGATGGAGAACCTTTCTGGTAGGTCGGCCCTCTTCGCCCACCGTTTGAATGCGTGGTAGACGGCCTGGCGGCT
>CAYZUF010000004.1:0-21872 GCA_964481645.1 uncultured Thermotogae bacterium | reverse complement strand
AGACGTTTCCGGCCATTATTTCCCGCTTGGCCTTCTCCCTGCTCTTGCAGAGGCCTTTTTTAGCCAACAGGAGGTCCAGTCGCTCCTTGTCTGTCATTTGGGGGTCTGGCGGGGAGATAAGATCAATTGTCGTCGGTAAATTCTTTGAACTTGCGCAGTTCCATCTGCTGGTCGAGGAAATCCTCGAACTCTTCTTCTGCCTCTTCGTCCTGGATTTCCTCGTCAAACGGCGACTCCATTGCCACGTCGTCGAATATTTCGTCGTCCACGAATATCGGGCTGTCCGTCCGAAGCGCCAGGGCGATGGAATCAGAAGGGCGAGAGTCAACTTTTAGTTGCTCTTCGTTGGGACCTTCCAGTACCAGCGTCGCGTAGTAAGTTTTGTTACTCAGGTCGTCAATTACGACCTTTTCCAGGTTCTGACTCAATTTATCGAGGACCGACTTCAGGAGATCGTGAGTTAGTGGGCGCTCGAATTCCTTTCCCTGGAGCTTTAGAGAGATGGCGAGGGCTTCGTTCTGACCGATCCAGATGGGCATAACCTTGTGATCCTCGTCGCCCTCCAAAAGGACGACCGGCGCGTTATTTGAAGTATCGACAAGCAAAGCCTTGACCCTTACTCTTACCATAATTTCCACCCTCCCGACCTATTCTAGTAGTTGGGGGTCCATCTTTCAAACGGAGGGAGTTCGAAAACAAGCTTCATCTGGAGTAGAAGCTGGGGGGTTATACCCCGATTTGCGCACCCGCTCCAAATTCGAAGAAATCCTCTTCGAATTTCTCTTCGATCATTGCGGTGGCTTTTTGACCTGTACAATGTGTGGGAGCGAGCTTTTCTACTGAACTTCGAGCGAGCCGACCGATAATTCTTTTGATCTCGGCTGACTCTTTCCCTCCCAGGTGGAAGCCCCCGAGGGCCAGGTGTGGCGGGGAGTCAGCAATATCCCTGGTTCGCTCGATCATCCGGACGATTCCGGGGTGGGCACAACCGGGAATCAGCACCGGTCCCTTCTCCGTCTCCAGCACTAACCCCTGTTCCGGCAATTTTGTTCCTCGATAGTTGGAGAAGAACTGGCCGGTAGTGAAGACTCCCTTCCGGATCTCTTCCGGTTCGGAGACGGTTGCCGGCTCCGCCCCGTAGTCGATGATCGTTTTCTTTAGCCGCTCCGGAAAGGACTCCGTCAGGTATACGGTAAGATTGCTCTCTTCGCGCAGAACCGCGGATAGCCCGCCGACGTGATCGCAGTGAGGATGGGAAAGTACTACAGCGTCCAGGCCGACGGGGGATACCTTTAACCGTTTCATATTTCTCTTCAGGATGGCGACGTCCGCCCCGACGTCGAAGAGAATTCGAAAATCCGAACCGGTTAACAGGACTGAAAATCCCCACCCGGCGAGGAGCGAGCCTTTCTTCACGGTATTGTCGTAAATTCCGGTTATGGTTAGCTCTTTCATATCTCCTCGTCTCGAGCAGCCTTACTCGGAGATTTGACTCAACTGGTCGCGGAGCTGGTCCCAGATTCGGCTAATCTCTCTCGCTGCCCCGTTCCCGGCTTCGGAGTACTGAACTACGCTCTTTCCTTCTACCATGGCCTCCGTCACCCTGGAATCGTAGGGGATTTTTCCCAGCACGGGAATATCTTCCTCGGTGGCGTAGGACTCGATTTTCTTCACCATCTCCTCGTTTAGGTCGAACTTATTGATTACCACCGCGGGCTGGATTTTAAAGTTCCGGGAAACTCCGATAACACGTTTCAGATCGCTCAAACCGGAGAGAGTGGGCTCCGTTACTACCAAGGCCAGGTCCACGTTGGATAGCGAGGCTATGACCGGGCAGCCCGTTCCTGGAGAGCCGTCAATGATGATTAAGTTCTCGCCTTCCTCCCCCGCGAGCCCCAACGCCTTTTCTTTGATTACCGAGACTAGCTTCCCGGAAGTCTCTTCGCCAGCCCGCAGTTCGCCGTGGACCATCTTCCCGTAATTCGTCGCGGATCGGAGCCAGTAGCCGGAAAGTACGTCCTCCATGCTAATTGCGTCTTCGGGACAAACGTAGGCACACACGCCGCAACCTTCACAGCGAAAAGGGTCGATGTCGTTGCTGTCGTCGATGGCGTCGAAGCGGCAGCTCTCCCGACAGAGCCCGCAGTCCGTACACTTGCTCTCGTCCTTCACGGCTTCCTTCGCCCCGGAGAACTCTTCCCTGGTCTCCACTTCGGGGTCCAGGATCAGGTGTAAGTCGGCGGCATCGACGTCACAGTCCGATATTACCTTCCCCCCGGCCAGAGCTGCGAATGAAGAGACTAGGGTCGTCTTCCCCGTCCCACCTTTTCCGCTAATTACCAGTAGCTGTTTGGTGGTCATATCAGTTGTCCCCTGTCCGGTTAATTTAAGACTTTATCGTTTGTTTCCCCTCACTCGTACTCTCTCCCTCGGCTAACCCCTTTATCCTCTCGAAGAGGCGAACGAACTTTTCTTTCCATCCCTGAAGTTCGGTCGAAAAGGGAATTCCGTTGGAGTAAAGGACAGCGATATCTCGATCATCGGGAATCCTTAGCAGGATTGGGATCCCTTCTTCTTCGCAGTACTTCTCCACATCTTTGTCACCAATCCCGTCCCGATTAATGACCACACCTGCCGGAACGCCAATCTCTCGGGCTACGTTCACGGAAAGCTTGAGATCGTGCAGGCCGAATGGCGTAGGCTCCGTGACTAGCAGGGCAAAATCACTCCCGTGCTGGCTCTCGATTACAGGGCAGGCAGTGCCCGGGGGTGAGTCCAGGATTGCTACCCGATCCGGAGAGATCCCCTTCTTCAACTCCCTAATTATCGGGGTTGCCATCGGCTCCCCGATGGTCAGGTCTCCTTCGGAGTAGAGGACCGGACCGGCTTTTCCCTTCCTTATCTGACCTATTTGCTTCTCTTTCTCGGTTATGGCATCCACGGGACAGACCAAAGAGCATAAGCCACACCCGTGGCATAATTCGGGATAGACGAGTACGTTATCCTCGAAAGTTGCCAGAGCGTTGAACTCACAGGCCTCCGAGCATTTCCCGCAGTAAGTACATTTCTCCTCGGATATTTCCGGGATCTTGATGTTTACGGCCTCCGTCCGATCGAGCTCTGGTTGCAGGAATATATGAGAATCGGGTTCCTCGACGTCGCAGTCGTAAAATTCCACCTCGTATTCCTCTCGCAGGGCGAGGGCCAGGTTGGTTGCGACCGTGGTTTTACCCGTCCCACCTTTTCCTGCTGAGACAGTTATCTGCATATAGTACCGTTCTCCGTGCGATAGAAGGAAGCGGGGTAAGGAGGGTTAGTGGTGGTTGTGGTGGTGCTGACCGCCGAATTCGTGGCGCTCGCAGGCGTCCGACTCCGCGGCCGCCGAAAGTCGATCCTCCCGCCATTCCTGAAAAGCTTCTTTGACCGTTCCACCCGCGCCAACGTAGACTTCTATCCCGTGGTCCTGAAATAGGTTGATTGCCTTCCGCCCTAAACCGGAACAGACCATCACGTCGACTCCTGCCCCTGCGAGAAGATCGGCCGGCAAGCCCTCCCCCCCCATATGTGAGCTCTCGTTCGGGATTACCTCTATTTCTTTCGTTTCGCTATCCACGATCGTGTATGTGGGAACTCGACCAAAATGCTCCCCCACACTACCGTCCATACCGCCGTTGCCCTCCGTCGGAAAGCAAACTTTCATCTATTCTCACCCTTTTAACGTTGTTTATTTTCCGGCTCCACCCGGGGCCGTGGGCTCGTTCGCCCGGGAGAGTTCATCATCCTTAAAATCCTCGATTACGTCTCGGATGTTCCCGCTAGCCCCGGTGTAGATAGTTATTCCCGCAGAATCCAGAACGTTGAAGGCGTTTGGTCCCACGTTTCCAGTGGCGAGCGCGTCCACCCCGAAGTCAGCCAGTGTCTGGGCGGCTTGAACGCCTGCCCCGCTGGTGGCGGCCTGGCTGGCATTCTGTACGGATTCGTAATCCAGGGTCTCGGGATCGACTATGATAAAGGCAGAACATCGACCGAACCGACCGTCCGATTTTGAATCGAGTTCTTCTCCGGTCGCGGTGACAGCTAATTTCATCGAGCTCCTCTCCTAAGAGTTATTTTCTTCGTCCAGCTCTCTCATTCTCTGGCGCATAGCGTCCAGTTCTTCTTCCAGTGCCTCTACTTCCCCCTCCAGATATTCCTTTTCCGATTGCCTGGCTTCCTCCTCAGTTGCTGGCTCTTGCACGCCGTAACCGTAGCTCCCCGGATAGCTTCTGGGGGCCGGTGCCCAGGCTCGATAACCTCTTCCGAAGCCAAAACCCCTGCCGTATCCGGGTCCTCTGCCCCATCTACCAAATCCTCCCCCTCCGCGGGGAACTCCTTTGGTGTAACCGGGAGTGGTATAGCCCGAACAATATCCAAGTCCTCTTCCCGTCCTTGGGCCTTCTCCTCTGGGACCTGTTCTATCTCCAGCTGGCATGATAATCACCTCTAAATTAATTAAGTGTGCTTGAATTTCGGAATTATACTATCATATGCACAGTACTTTTTCAAGTTCCTCTCCCTCGGAAACAGGATGGTCCGATTAATCCTGTCAATCCAAATCAATCGAATGCGTAGTCCTATTCTTTCCGACCCTCTTTGCGCCGGGTAAGAACATCTACTACACTTTTGCGGTGAATAGAGATGCCCGACGAAGAGGCTCCGGAGATATCAACGACCAACTAGAAACCGTACTGATTCAACTATATAGGGGGGAAGTCCAGCGCGTCAATACCTGGAGAAATCGCCTGGACCGGACTCCTTACTGGTCCCTGGTCATGGTCGCCGGTATGATCACCTGGTCGTATTCGGCGGCAGGTAGGTCCGCAGCACTGATTTTACTCACCATTCCAATCACGGTGGCCTTATTGGTATTGGAGGCTCACCGATACCAGATCCACGAAGTCTGGAGGTCCCGGCTAAGGCTGCTGGAGGAAAACTTCATCGCCAACTTACTCGACCCGGAATCTTCCATCCCCCGCCGGCGCTGGATGAAGGTGCTCTCCAACGACCTCCGAGAACCGGAGCACAAGCTGACGCTCCTGGCGGCGGTGACGGTTAGATTGAGGAGGATATATATATGGATCTTTACCACCATCGTCCTCAGCTGGTTGATGAAGCTCACCATCCATCCCACTCCGGCCGAATCGTTGAGCGATGCAATCGAACGAGCCGCGATCGGCTTCATTCCGGGGATGGCAGTAGTTATTGCCCTCCTGCTGATCCTGTTGTTACTGGCAATTCTTTCCGTAGTCGGGTTTTACCCCTTAAAAGAGAAGCGAGAGGGGGAAGTGCTGGAAGAGGAACCCGGCTACGAGTGGAGAAGAAAAGAAGAAGGGGAGGAGGACGAAGACGAAAAGTGAAGTCTTTCTCCCTCGAAGTCACCAAAACTTGCCGAGGAAGCCTCGCAGCTTGCTGCGGGGAGGAATCGGCTGGTTTTGGTCCTCCAGCACTCAAACGGACCCACGTATCTTGTATTGGTCCTGAAGGTAATGATTGGGTCTAAAGCTACCGATTAAACTGCTCAAAGAAAACCAGTCCCCGTTTGAGTGCTGGACGATTGACTGCTGGGTCTTTTGTCGTTAAAGAAAAACATTCCTATCCGTACGGAGTTGTCGTTACAAGCCCCGTACCTTGGTGCGGGGCAATTGACTTCCCGAACTAGCCTCGCTTTGGGGGTTCTTTTCATTTTTCCCCGGAGGGTCAGACGGAGGCTTGCCGAAACCCTCCCAGGTTGATTTTGTCTGTGCATAAGCTAGAATAGTTTGGCACCTAGCTGAAGAGAGAGCTAGTTTGGCCCTGGCGGTCCTCCAGCAGCGGGTATGGCTTCTCGCGAGCGGACCTTGAATGCCTACTGTCGAGAAAGTATTCGCGCAATTGACCTCATTTTTTCCCTGGAGGAATTACCATGGTAGAGCAGCAGAGCAGGACGACGAAAAAATCACAACCATCTAGTATAAGGTTAGAAGGTGTAAAACATTCCTTGGTGGTGATGAGCGGTAAGGGTGGGGTAGGGAAGAGTACCGTCTCCGCCAATCTGGCGGCTTCTCTCGCAGAGGGGACGGAAAGCAAGGTAGGGCTACTGGACGCCGACCTTCACGGTCCCAATATTCCGAAAATAATGGGCCTGGAAGAGGGAAGGCTGGGAGGGGAGGAAGGAAGTATCGAACCGGTGGAGCTGGATAACCTCCGCGTGGTGTCGATCGGGTTTACCCTCCCCAGCGCCGACTCTCCCGTGGTCTGGCGAGGACCGCTCAAGATGAAGGCAATCCGACAGTTTCTTGAGGACGTGAACTGGGGTGATCTGGAGTACCTGGTGATAGACTTGCCTCCCGGTACCGGGGACGAGCCACTCTCCATCGCACAGTTACTGGAAGGTATCGATGGTTCAATAATCGTTACTACCCCCCAGGACCTTTCCTTGCTCGACTCGCGGAAGGCGGTCAATTTTTCCAAGAAACTGGATTTGCCGGTACTGGGAATGGTCGAAAACATGAGTGGGTTTATCTGTCCCCATTGCGGCCAGAAGACGGAGATATTCAAGTCAGGGGGCGGCAAGAAGGCCGCGAAAGAGCTGGACGCCAACTTCCTGGGGAAGATTCCGCTGGATCAGAGGATCGTTCAAACGGGCGACAATGGCGTCCCATTTGTAAAGGCTTATCCGGACTCGGAGGCGTCACGGGCCTTTTCGGAAATCGTCGAGGAATTCAGGGGAATTATCGAGGGATAATAGAACTTCCGGTGGCTTCACCCTGAGAACTCCTCGAAAAATTTCCTGACCAATCCGGCTTCTTCTAGCCAAATCCTCACCCCTGGACCGCGGAAAATCCTAGGAAGCGAGCGCATACCTCTGACCGACCAGCACCTACCTGGCACTTGTGTTCTGTAAATTGATTCACGTACAAGTTTCCACCATAGACGTGCTAAAACCTGATTCAAATACGAACTTATAGTGCCAGGTAGGTGCTGGTGAGGGATATTTCCATAGCGGATGGGATTAAATCTTTCAGACGCAAACTTCCTGCCGGTGAGAGTTACTAACATGAAGGCAACCGTTTGAGCACGCGAGTCAGGAATTTCCGCGGGCCGGGGTGACCCTCAAGGATGAATATTCCGGGATAGATCTACATAATTAATACGTAAGTTCGTTGTATCCTCATAGTGGTACGTTACTCTTATGAGCTATAAGTCTCCCGTTTCTGGCAAAAGTCAGGGAAGGTGTCCGTACCTTGGATAAGTTATATCCCGATTCGCATGTCGAGATCGACGGTCTTCTGGCCAGATACTATGAGCACTTACTCAACCTGGTTACCGGGGGCAGATATGGGAAGTTTATCGAACAGGCGGTCCGAGATATGGAAATAGAGCCAGAAGACAGGATCCTTGATCTGGGAGCGGGGACCGGTTACAACGCCAGTCAGGTAGTTCAGTATCTGGACGAAGAGGGAAGTATTCTGGGACTGGACAAAAGCGAAGACGCCATCGAGCGCTTCAGGAAGAAGTTCCCGGATAACCCAAACGTAAAGGTCGAGAATAGGCGGGTAGACGCGCCGCTCCCTTACGGATCAGAATTCGACAAAGTTCTAACCTCATTCGTGATCCACGGATTGCCCCATCCCGCGCGGAAAGAACTCCTCAAAAACGCCCGAAAGGCGCTAATACCCGGAGGAAAGCTCCTCATTCTGGACTACGGAGAATTTAACCTACAGGAATTACCACTCCACATCAGGCTCCCCTTCCGAGCTGTGGAATGCAAATATGCCTATGATTACATATCCCGGGACTGGGAAACTATTCTCCGGGATTTTGGCTTCAGAGTCGGAGAAAGTCACGAGTACTTTGATGGATTCACCCGTTTACTGGAGGCAGAAAAGCCCGACTAGTTACGGCCAACTCTGCCGGTGGGGCATAGGGATACAAGTTGACCTGAGTTTTCTCTCCGCTGGTTATTTTGCGACCTCGGGGAGAGTCGGTAGAATAGTGATCGGTCCCCGGTGCTACGGAAATTGAGTCCGGGCAATGAAAATTTCAACTTTCCGAGGTGCTGAATCCATGAAACACGAGACGATGGTTTTCAAGGAGACGAGTCTGGAGCTGATAGATCAGCGGAAGCTACCCGGAGAGGTAGAATATTACAGGGCAACTGACTACCGGGAAGTAAAGTATGCCATTTCAAATATGGTGGTGAGGGGGGCCCCGGCGATCGGCGCTACTGGAGCCTACGGCCTCTATCTTGCGGCCCTGGAGTACTCCGATCGCGAGAGGGAAGAATTCATCAAAGAGCTAAAACGGGCCGGAGAAGAGCTGGCCGAGTCGAGGCCGACAGCGGTCAATCTGACCTGGGCAATTCAAAAAATGGATGAATTGATCGAGGAATCAAAGGACAGGGCCGTGGAGGAAATAGTGGGGATGGTTCGGGAAAAGGCAGAAGAGATCGCCGAGGAGGACGTGAAGATAAACAGGAGAATGGCCCGTCACGGAAATAAGCTCGTCCCTGAGGGGGCGACGATCCTTACCCACTGTAATACCGGGTCGCTAGCTACGGTCGGCTACGGAACCGCACTGGGAGTAATCCGGGAAGCCCATAGCTCCGGGAAGGGGATAGAAGTTTATGCCGACGAAACACGTCCCAGGCTCCAGGGGGCGAGACTGACTGCGTTTGAACTGGTGGAGGAGGGAATTCCGGCCACCCTTATCGTGGACAGCGTGGCAGCAACGCTGATTCGAGACGGAAAGATAGACCTGATCCTGGTCGGGGCCGATAGAGTTGCCGCCAACGGGGATACCGCAAACAAAATAGGTACCTATAATCTTTCCTTCCTGGCCCGGACCCACGAGGTCCCCTTCTCCGGGGTAGCCCCACCCTCCACCGTAGACTACGGGACGAAAAGCGGGGAGGGGATAGAAATCGAGGAGCGGGGGGCGGAAGAGGTAGCCCGAATCCGGGGAGTCCGGGTGGCCCCGGAAGGCGTCGACGTCTACAACCCCGCGTTCGACATCTCCCCCGGGGAAAACATAACGGGAATCGTTACCGAAAAAGGAGTTGCCCGCCCGCCCTACGAAAAGTCGCTATCCGACCTACGCGGCTAGCGGCAAACGAGTTGAGGGAATCTCTCTTCCCTAGCGAAAGTGGTGTTAGAGAAGATCAATCCCCAGCAATAGGTTCGGGGACCAGAACGCCAGCTCCTGCGTGGACTCCCCCAGGGCGGGAATCAACAAGTCCTTCCCGGTGGTTATCATCGCTTCCCCACGGGTGGGTGATAATTGGGGCTGAGAATAGGTGGTGAAGCGGACCCGAAGTCCCCTATCCTTATCGTAGAAAAGTAACACAACATATTTAGGGGGTAAAAATGAAAAAATTGCTTGTACTTGGTTTGAGTGTTGTTGTAGCTTTAACCATGCTCTCCGGTTTATCAGCCGTTTCCGTAGAAGCCGCAGAGGGAAACATCGCGGTCGTCTTTGCCACCGGAGGCCTGGGCGACAAGTCCTTCAACGACGCGGCAAACAGGGGAATGAAGAGGGCGGAGGAAGAACTGGGCATCGAGTACGAATACGCTGAACCGTCCGCAGTCGCGGAGTACGAAACCTATCTCAATCGGTTCGCGTCCATGGGTAAGTACAACCTGATTATCTCCATTGGATTCGACCAGGCCGACGCCTTGAACACAGTTGCCAGCCAGAATCCGGAGCAAACGTTCGCTATCGTGGATGCCACGGTCGACCAACCAAACGTGGCCTCCTACGTATATGCGGAAAAGGAACGGGGCTTCTTGATGGGCGTGGCGGCGGGAATGGTTACAACCATGGCTGACGACTCGAGAGTCAATCAGGAAAAGAAGGTCGGCGTGGTTGGCGGAATGAAGATACCGTTGATCGACTCCAATATCGCGGGCTATATTGCCGGAGCCAAATACGTGGATCCGGAGATAGAGGTTCAACACTCCTACGTGGGCGGCTGGGCCGACCCGTCAAAGGCGAAGGAACTGACCGTATCCATGATTGAGGACGGGGTAGATGTTATTTGGCAGGCTGCCGGCAGATCCGGACTGGGAGTAATAAACGCCGCGAAGGAGAACGGGGTATACGCTATAGGGGCCGATTCGGACCAGGGTTATCTGGCGCCTGATCACGTGCTTACAAACGGCATGAAGTTCGTGAATAATACCGTCTATCGAGCCGTAGAACAGGTCCTCAACGGCGATCTAGAGACTGGAACCAACGTACTCGGTGTCGCCGAAAAGGGTCTTGGTTATACAGAAAGCCTGCTCCCCGAATCCGTGGCGGAAGAACTGGAGGTCGTAAAAGAAAAAATTATTGAGGGAGAGATCGAGATACCGAGCAAAATTGAGGACGCCAGGTAAATCCCCGATAGTACCGTCAGGTCGTTGACGATTATGGTCCCCCAACTATGGGACCATAATCGTCTCTATTTCACGTTCTCCCAGGGGAATCTTATGGGCTCAACCGCTGTAAAGATGGAAGGCATAACCAAGAAATTTGGGCAAACCGTGGCCAACGATTCCGTGGATTTTTCGGTGAAGCGAGGAGAAATCCACTCTATCCTTGGCGAAAACGGGGCCGGGAAGACTACCCTGATGAACGTCCTTTTTGGCCTGTACAGTCAGGACACCGGGAAGATAAGGGTGGGAGGTAGAGAGGTAGATATCCGGGAACCCCGCCAGGCCATTAAGCTCGGAGTGGGGATGATTCATCAGAACTTCATGCTGGTGGACCGGTTTACGGTAACCGAAAACATCATGGCCGGCGCCGAGCCAGTCAGGGGAGGCCTGCTCGACGAAAGAAGAGCCCGCCGCGAGGTGGCGGAAATATCTGACAAATACGGATTGCACGTCGATCCGATGGCCAGGGTGGAAAATATTTCCGTCGGCGATCAGCAGCGAGTAGAGATCCTCAAGGCTCTATATCGGGACGCCGAAATTCTGATACTTGACGAGCCGACCGCGGTCCTAACCCCACAGGAAGTAGAAGAACTATTTGAGATCATGCGGGAACTTCGTGAGGGCGGCAAGACCCTAGTATTTATCACCCATAAGTTAAAAGAAACCATGGCCATCTCTGACCGGGTAACCGTGCTCCGCGATGGGAAGAATGTGGGCACGGTCCGGACCCCGGAGACCACCCCGGAAGAGCTTGCCAGGATGATGGTGGGCAGGGAGGTCGTGCTCAGGGTGGGGAAATCAAGCAGGGAAAAGACCCCAACCGTCTTCGAAGTAAAGGGTCTGAGCCTTCATAACTCCGAAAACAACCTGACCCTTCGGGACCTGAACTTCGAAATCGAGGCCGGACAAATCCTCGGAGTTGCGGGTGTCGAGGGCAACGGACAGCTGGAGCTGGAGGAGGCAGTAATGGGCTTGCGCGGGGTCGAATCGGGGGAGATTTACCTCAGCGATAGGGAGATCAGTAGCTGGTCGACGCGAAAAAGGAGGGAGTCGGGGATGGCCCACATCCCGTCGGATAGACTGCGAAGGGGCTTAGTGACGGACTTTGGGCTCGACTGGAACATGATCCTCGGTTCGGAGTGGACACCTCCATTTGCTACTAATGGCTTCCTGGATGGAAAGAAAATCCGGAGGTACACTCAGGAGGTTATCGAGGAGTTCGACATCCGGGGCACGGAAGGAAACGTTACTGCCGCCAGTCTATCCGGAGGTAACCAGCAAAAACTCATCCTTGGGAGGGAACTAAGCAGGACCCCGGAGCTGATAATTGCTTCCCAGCCCACCAGGGGCGTGGACGTGGGCGCGATAGAGTATATTCACAAAAGATTGCTGTCGATGAGAGAGGATGGCAGGGCG
The DNA here is from genome assembly GCA_964481645.1 of uncultured Thermotogae bacterium. Taxonomy (GTDB): domain Bacteria; phylum Bipolaricaulota; class Bipolaricaulia; order M55B111; family M55B111; genus JAGXLP01. Next base: position 10,023 of record CAYZUF010000004.1, on the reverse strand, counting down.
ATTCTGCTGATATCCGCCGAACTGGACGAGCTCAGGACCCTCAGCGACAGGTTGATCGTGCTCTACGAAGGAGAAGTCGTCGCCCGGGGGGATCCGGAGGGGCTGAGCGAGGAGGAACTTGGCCTGTTGATGGCCGGCGAAGAAATTGAAGGAGGGAAAGTTGAAGTTTAGTGAGCTCTTGCACCGCCTCCAGAGTCTATCCGGGCTTGCGGAATTTTTCTACTCCCTTTTGGCCATAATCTTTGCCCTGTTTGTCGGGGGGATACTAATTTATCTCTCCGGCCACGACGCCCTGGGAGCTTACTATCACCTCTTCTATGGCGCTTTCGGGAATACCTATAATCTGGCTCAGACTCTGCTTAAATCTATCCCGTTGATCTTTACGGGGCTTGCGGTCGCCATAGGCTTCCAGAGTGGTCTCTTCAACATCGGGACCGAAGGTCAACTCTACTGGGGGGCGTTCGTAACGGCAATGATTGCCATTTCCCTCCCGGACCTCAACGGTTTCGTTTTGGTCCCTCTGGCTTTACTGGGAGGGAGTTTATCCGGCGGGGTCTGGGCGGCTGTCCCCGGATATCTCAAATCCAGGACCGGAGCCCATGAGGTCATCACCACCATCATGTTAAATTACATTGCGATCTTGGGTACTACCTTCCTGGTTAAGAATTTTTTCAAAACCGAAGGACCGGTCGATCAGACCGCAACCATTCCGGACCGGGCCAGCCTGCCAAAACTCATACCGGGTACGCGGTTGACCTGGGCCCTGGTTCTTGGTCTGCTGGTGATAGTGGGAATCAAATTTCTTCTATCCAGTACTTCCCTGGGCTACGATTTAAGAGCGGTGGGTGCGAATTCTTCAGCGGCGGAGTATGCGGGGATACCCGCCCGGAATGTGGTGATTCTTACCATGACCATCAGCGGCGCGGTTGCCGGATTGGCAGGCAGCACACTTGTGCTTGGTGTCCTGGATCGGTTTATAACTAACTTCTCTCCGGGCTACGGATTTACCGGAATCGCAGTAGCCGTCCTGGGCCGGAATAACCCGGTCGGAGTACTGGCCTCGGCGCTCCTTTTCGGGGCCCTGGAGGCGGGTAAAGTGTCCATGCAGCTTTTTACCGAGATCCCGGGTGATCTGCTGACCGTGGTTCAGGGTCTGGTCATCCTCTTTGTCGCCGCCCCTTCTTTTATCAGGATGTTTTCCTCTTTGCTGGCCCGGGGAAGGAGGTGAGGGACCAGTGAATGACGTGCTAGCCTCAGTATTTAGCCTCAATACTCTGTCTGCCGCTATTCGGATGGCAACACCGCTCGCCCTGGCCGCCATGGGGGGCACCTTTTCCGAGAGATCGGGGGTAATAAACATTGGTCTGGAGGGAATGATACTCACCGGCGCCTTTGCCGGGGTGGCGGGATCCTACTATACGGGGAGCCCGTGGTTTGGCATCTTGCTCGCCCTGATTGCCGGGGGTTTCCTTGCCGCGGTTTTTGCCGTATTTGCGGTCAAGTTCAAGGCAAACCACGTGGTAGCTGGCGTCGGGGTCAACATCTTTGCCCTTGGATTGACTACCTGGTTGATGCAGGTTCTATGGGGATCACGGGGCACTTCTCCCAACGTAAACGGGCTCCCCAGGGTATCTATCCCCCTGATGGATCGGATTCCCGTAATTGATAAGCTATTCGCCAACCATTCACCGCTAGTCTATCTGATGCTCGTACTTGTCGTCGCCGGGTGGATTTTTCTCTTCAAAACGCCGTTTGGTTTGCGGATCAGGATGACCGGAGAACGGCCGGGGGCGGCGGACGCACTGGGGATCAATGTGACCGGGATCAAGTACTTCAGCGTGATCCTGAGTGGAGTCCTATCCGGTCTTGGCGGTGCCTACCTTTCGCTCGGTCACCTTAACTGGTTCAGCATGAATATGTCCGCGGGAAGGGGTTACATGGCCCTGGCAGCTAACATTTTCGGTCAATGGAACCCGCTGGGCGGGCTTGGTGCCAGTTTTTTGTTTTCCTTTAGCGAAGCTGTACAGATTAGGCTGCAGAGCATCAACCTGGGAATAGCCAACGAGTTGATCCAGATGATCCCCTATATCATCACCATCGTGGTCCTGGCCGGCGCGGTGATAAAGTCACGCCCGCCCGATGCTCTTGGCGAACATTACGGGGCCGGGAAGTGAACGATCCTCAACCGGCAGGGAATTATACTTTCTTCGCCGAGATCTTCGACCAGGAGAACTCCTGGTAGTGGGGCCGGGGCTCAGGATCAGGGTTCTTCAGGGCGGAAAGGAGTTACCCTGATCGTACGATTTCTCGGAGGGTTGATCCTCATACCCGAAATCCTCCGCCAGCTTCTTCAGAATGAAAGTCGCAGCAGCCTTATCCAGAGGTTCGTTATCGTTTCCACATTTGGGTGAGTAGATGCAGGAAGGACAACCCTCCTCGCAGTCACAATCTCTGATTAGCTCGTAGGTGCTCTCCAGCAGTTCTTTCAGCAAGCCGTAGACCTTTTCCCCTATCCCGATACCGCCCTGGTAGCCGTCGTAGATATATATAGCCCCGCCGGTCCCGTCCCGATGATATGAAGAAAAGCCCCCGATATCCCACCTGTCGCACATTGCATAGACGGGGACCAGTGAGATTGCGGCGTGCTCGATGGCGTGAAGTCCCCCTTCCGGATCCATCCCCCTCTCCCGGACCCCCTTCAGGATCCCTTCCGGTACGTTAAACCACGTACATTCCGTCCGGAACTCCAGGGGGGGTAAGTTCAAGGGATGAACGTCTAACACTCGATCGTACCTCTTGACCTTGTAGTGAGGATAAAGCTCGGAGACGGATACACCTCCGAAAGAGACCCGGGTTTCACCCGCCACTTTCTCCTTCAACCTCTCGTCGACATCCAGTTTCGTCCTGGAGGTGGCCTGGGTGAAGTAATCTACCTCCTTCCGTTTTACCCGGGCCAGGTTGCGCTTCAGATCGAGCTCCTCCACCAGGTAAGTCTTTCCCTGGTGTAGGAGTGTAGCGTTCTCGTGGGCCTCGCGGTAGGCCTGGGAAAGATCCATCGTCTCCAGCAGCTGGTCGTCCTCCATCACCTTGATCGTGGTCTCGTTGATATTATCCAGGTTCACCGCTTCTGGAGCTCTAAACGTCCCCGAGAATACAGCCCCGTTCGGTGTTTTCTGCAGTAATCCCTGGTCCGCCAGTGAATCGATCCCCTCGGCGTATTTTCGCCTCATTTCTTCCTCCTCGCTGATCGGTAACTCCGTGGCCGCACAGGTCAGGTGCCCCATAGTAATATTCGGATTGTTCAGGTCCACTATAGCGTTTTCGTGATCCCGGTCGAAGAACTCCCGGGGATGCTTCAGGAAGTATTGGTCGAGTGGGTTTTCGAGACCGACCAGCACTACCAGGGATTCGTTTCGACCTCTTCCCGCCCGTCCCGCCTGTTGCCAGCTTGAGGTAATCGTGCCGGGATAACCGGAGATGATTACCGTGTCCAGACCGCCGATATCCACTCCCAGTTCCAGGGCGTTGGTCGCCGCTACCCCCCGGATTTCGCCAGTCCTCAATCCCTTCTCGATTTCCCGCCTCTCTTCCGCCCTGTATCCGGCTCTATACGTCAAAACGGGCGAGTTCGTGTAGCCAGAACTCCAGTCCGCGATTAATTCCGCCAGGCGCCGGGATAGCGTGAAGCAAAGGGTCTGCAGCCCCTCGCTCACGAAGTGGGAAACCAGCTTGCTGGTCTGATTGTGGGGGGAATTGTCGGGATAGGCCATGGGGTTCCAGAAGAGAAAGTACTTCCTGCCCCTGAACGACGAGTCCTCCGTGACCAGGGAAAACTCCTTACCCACCAGTTTCCGGGCGTGTTCTCCGGGATTGGCGATTGTCGCCGAGGAGAGGACGAAGAGGGGATCGGAATTATAGTGCTCGAGGATTCGCCTCAACCTCCTGATTAACAACGCCACGTTCGATCCGAATACTCCCCTGTAGCTATGTTCCTCGTCGAGGATCAGGTAATCCAGGTTCTCGAAAAAATCCCTCCACTTGTGATGCCACTCCAGGTAGTGATGAAGCCCGTAAGGATTACTGATGATGATCCGTGAATCCCTTCTGATGCCCGGCCTGATCTCCCGGGGAGTATCCCCGTCGTAGACCTGAGGGTTTAGTTCAAGTCCCAGGTATTCTTCCATTTTTTTGATGGTCTGAAGCTGGTCCTGAGAGAGGGCCTTGGTGGGATAAAGATAGAGCGCTCTGCAGTTGGGGTCCTCCATCATCCTTTCGACTACTGGAAGGTTAAATGCCAGAGTCTTCCCGGAGGCGGTGGGAGTATTGATGACTACGTTCTTTCCTTCCCTGATTAGGTCGATGGCTTTTGCCTGATGCGCGAAAAGCCTGAGGTTTTCCGATTGGAGATAATCTTTGAGCCGGGGATCCAGATCCGCTTCTTCGTACTGTGCCTGCCGCTCCGGTAACAATTCCAGGTGCTCGATCTGGCCCTCGTACCAGGGTTGAGATTTTAGTTTCTCGATTACTTCACGGATTTCCATTCAGTGTTTCCTCGGTAAGTTTCTCAAATAGGTCCGCTAGGCTCAACAAATCCTGGCGATTATGGGCGAGTATCGGCAACAGCGGCCCTGGATTGTCCGTCTCCAGATAAGTGCTGTAGAACTCCGGGACCAGCGCGCTAGGGATATCCAGATCCCTGCGGATCCCGAGGACGGACCGTTCGATGGTCTCTAGTTTGCAGTTCCTTGTCCGGTCACTCAGGGCTCTTCTGGTAAACAAAAAGAGGTCGAAATGGGGATGGGAAAATTTCTTTCGGTGACCGTAATAGGCGAGCCTCCTCTCGATGTAAGGGAGATCGAAGTTCTTCCCGTTGTAGGTAAGGATGGCTCCCAGTTCATCCAGGTGCTGGGCGAAATGGGTCAAGGTGGCCAGCTCCTGTCCAAGATCCGCCGCCAGGAACTGATGAACAGCCAGCCCCGATCTCTTCGGACGAGCCAGACCGAGCAAAAAGGCCGGCTGATTCGACAGGCCGAGGGTCTCGATATCGACAATTGCGAACTGGTCCCGTTCAAATAGCCCGGATAAGCTGAGAAATGAAGGGTGGGAGAGGGCCTTCCACCGGCTCATGACGTCGTAAGCTCTGGAGAGATTGCCCTCTCGAAAAACCTGACGGAGCGATTCCGCCTTCTCCCCCCATCTGTGGTGATCAACCAGGTCCTCCACGGTCTCGTAGCCTTCCTCTTTTAGCTCCTTTTCCCGTACCTCTCCGATCCCGTAGATCAGTTTCAGGTCGGAGAGTACGTCCTCGGGGGTGGTTTCCGGGGTGGAAAATGACTTATCCACCATCTTTTGTGAATGGAATGTTTCCCCGTATTCCGTGGTCACAACCCGGAAGTCCGTTTCGTTCAGAAGGTCGGTATTTCGGTACTCCCTCAGCAGCTCCTGCTTTAGTTCCCCCGCAGCGGTAAAATCCCGGGAGGACGGCGGAGAACGTCTTCCCGTCTTGCTTCGCCGGGAAGGACTTCCGCTCTTCCCGGTCCGTCCCCTGAATTTCTCCGCGATTCTGTCTAATCGATCCATCCAGCCCCCTGTCAGTACGTTAACCATCCCGATTCCGGGAATCAAACACCAAGGAATAGCCGGTCCTCTAACTTCGAGAAAAGGATAAGCTAAACCCACCCGAGCTAGCAACGAGAAGCATAACTCGTTGGTAACCCGGGAAGAAGGGCGGAAAATTGAGAAAGGCCGATCACTATGACCGGGAGCGAGAACTACTGGCTGGCGGCTTTTCCCTTATTCCACCCCTGAAAGAACAGGTATCCGACCAGTGCCAGCCCCACCGTTGCCGCGGCTGTGTAAAATGTGTTGGCGATTCCCACCAGGTCCTTGATCCAGCCTCCAAGGAGCGGACCCGCTAGTAGTCCGGGGCGCCAGGCCAACATCCGGAAAGAGAAGGAGGTAGCCGGACCGGTATCTATTCCCTGGTCCGCGAAGATACTCCAGCTGGCGGGGACTCGAATCGAATCCCCGATTCCAAAAAGGCCTCCAACCAGGACCAATCCCAGGAAGGAGGATTGAAAAGGAAGCAGCAGAGAAGCTACTGCAAACAGAAGGCCCCCTCCAATAACTAAGGGAGTTCGGCCCACCATGTCGGACAACTTACCGGAAGGTGCCTGTCCTAGAGCGAACATGAGGTATCGGGCGGCCACCACCGCCCCCAGCTGGCCCTCGGACAACCCCACCACCACGTATGCATAGACGGGGATGAATATGATAACTATGGATTTGGCGAAGGCAAAACAGAGCTCAAACCCTATCTGGAGTTTAAAGTGGGATCCCGCAAAAAGTTCGGAGAGATGAAGGCCCTCTCCGGCCCTCTCTTCCCTGCTCTCCCTGGATTCGGGCGGAACCCAAAAGTAGATCAAAACTAAACTCAGCGCGTACATGGAGGCCAGACCCATGTACGGAACACCGAAACCGTATTTTGCGACCAGGAAACCGCCGACTAGCGCTCCGGTGGTTTGGCCCATCGCCCTAAGGGAGTTGTAAGAGCCCAGGTTCCTGCCTCGATTTTCAGAGCGGCTCCTGATACTTATGAAAGAGAGGCCCAGGGAAGTGGTGAGGGCGATGATCGCTCCCTGGAGAAGCCGTGCTCCGAATAGAGTGTGAAAACCGGAGACACGCCAGAAGAGCAGATAGGTAGGTATCCCCAGGAGCAGGCCCCCGAGAAGCAACGCTTTCCTGTGACCCAGATCGGCGTAGCGACCGATGGGATAGAGAATAATTAACTGGGTAAGGGAAAAAGCGGCCCCAATTAGCCCTACCTGGACTCCGCTGAGGTCGTACATATTGCTGTAAATCCCGATGAAGGTGGAGACCATGGCCACGCCGAGCCCGCTCGAGAACCGGGAAGTAGATAAAGAGATAAATTGCCGCTTATCGATTGGATATCACGCTCGGTATTTGGAAACGATTACCATAATATCTTATCATCTTTCTAAACTACCTCAACCCCGTTAGCAGTGCCCGTTACGAAAGGTAGGTGGAACGAAAAGAGGAGCGGAAATGAACCCAACCTGCTCTGAGGGAACTGAGATAGCAGGGTGGAGTTGACTGGAAGCTTGATTGAAAGGATCGGGAGGTCGTGTCATGGAGGCCATAAAGACGGATTCCGTCAGCAAAAATTACGGTCGCACCCGGGCCCTCTCCGAAGTCAGCATCGCCGTAAAAACCGGGGATGTCTACGGATTTCTCGGGCCCAACGGAGCCGGGAAGACGACCATGATAAGGATTCTCCTCGGATTGTTGAAGCCCGACCGGGGGAGGATAGAGTTGCTGGGAGAAGAAGTTTCCCGAAGACGAAGTACCCTCCTGCCCAGGATCGGTGCCGTCCTCGCCCCTCCTTCTTTTTACCCCCACTTGACGGGTGAGGTCAACCTACGATTATTCTCTCAGCTTGCCGAAACGGAAGACAGGGTACCGGAGCTGCTGGAGCAAGTGGACCTTTCCGTCGCAGGGAACAAGAGGTTCTCCGATTATTCGGCGGGAATGAAACAGCGACTGGCAATCGCTGCGGCCCTGCTGAAGGATCCGGACCTATTCATCCTCGACGAGCCCACCAGCGGTCTAGATCCCCAAGGAAGGATAGGAATTCGGGAGATCATCAGGAACCTGGGTCAATCGGGTAGAACTATCTTCCTGTCCACTCATCTCCTGAATGAGGTCCAGCAGGTATGTAATCGGGTTGGAGTTCTTAAGGAGGGGGAATTAATTGCTGAGGACGAGGTATCTCGACTGCTCGGCGAGGAAGAGGAGGTACTAATTCGAGTCCCTAGTGATGGGCGGGAAGAAGCCAAACTGGCTCTGGAAAGTGCCGACTTCGTCTCCAGCGTCTCCCTGGGAGAGCATTATCTGAGGGTCTCGCTGGCGAGGGGCGATAATTCCGACTTGATCGAGCTCCTGCAGGAAGCCGGAGTTGAAGTGGAGGAGATAAAGAACAGCCGGAAGAACCTGGAAGAAGTATTTGTAGAGCTGACGGAAGAGGGGGCTTAAATTGAAAGAGCTGATCAAGGTGGACTTCACCGTAATCCGGAAGCGAATGGCCAGCTGGGTCGTCCTGGCGATCCTTATTCTGTTCCTGGTTATAGGTTATGTGGCCACCTACTTCGCTCTGGATCAGTTCTCGATTGGATTGGAAATTTTGCTCCCGACTCATGTATTCGAGTATTCTCTTCAGAACTTGAATTCCAATGGAGTATTATCCGCCCTCATCATGGGAGGTCTTTTCTTCGGTACACCTTTTTCCTGGGGTACCTACTCCACGAGATTAATCCAGGGCAAGAGCAGGACGAAGATCTTCCTCGGTAAAGCCGTGGTAGCCTTGCTGATCCTGTTATCCTGGCTGGGGATAGGGCTGATCGTAGGACACGTGGCTAGTTTCTCCTTTGGATTTGCCGAAGGCGATCTCGCCTATCGTACTCCGGGATTCTGGCCCGTCCTCAGGGGATCACTGTTGACCTTGTTGGTCTGGGGAGCCTGGTTTATGGTGGCAGGTGCTCTCTCGCTGTGGACCAGGAGTACCGCTATGGGGATCGGGGGCGGACTCGCCTACTACTTCCTGGAAAATATCTTCGTCTTCGCGATCCCGGGTTTCAATACGCTGGTGGAGGGGTATCGTTACCTCTTTCTCGGTCAATCCACCTCGGCAATTTCGTCCCAGCTTTTTGCCATCCAGGTTACGGGGGAGGAAACCGGTTTGGCCATCCACCTCCCGACCGCCAGCGGCGTGCTCGCCTGTTATCTGGCGGCTCTCCTGGCCTTGAGCTGGTGGAGATTCGTCTCCATGGAATTTCCGGAGTAAGAGCAGGTATCTGCGCTCCGGGGGGTCCGAGCTGACGGGGATCGGTAACCCCTCGCGGATCTTTGCCGGGCAGCCTGATTGTCAACACCAGCCGGCCCTGAACCGTCCAAGTAGCGGACGGGAAAGAGTATTTGACGTGCAAGGCCGGATCCCCGATAATACGGGTGGAGTTCTTGATCTCCGGGTGGTCAGAATGAAGAAAATCAGAGTCGAGGGGATCAGTAAATCCTTCGGAGCCGAAAAGGTCATTCGAGACCTCAGTTTGGAGGTCAATCCGGGGGAGTTTTTCGTAGTCATCGGCCCCACAGCCTGCGGGAAAACGACGTTTCTCAAACTGATTGCCGGTCTGCTCGAGCCCGAGGAAGGTCAAATCTACTTTGATGGAGAACTGGTTAACGAGCTATCGCCGTCCAGGCGGCAGGTGAGAATGATTTTTGAGGACCACGCTCTTTACCCCCACCTCAAAGTTCACTCCGATACCGGATATTCTAACCTCAATTTCCCCCTGAAGATCAAAAAACTGACCCTGGAGGAGGTCAGAAGCCGGGTGATGGAGATAGTGGGCCGGCTGGGTATAGGGAAGAAGCTCTTCAATAGAAAGCCGGGTCAACTCTCCGAAGGGCAAAAGCAACAGGTAGCTCTGGGTAGAGCTTTGACCGTTCCTCCGGAGGTGATACTTTTCGACGAACCGCTGCGAGACCTTGATCCGCAAACCCGGGAGAAAAGCAGAGAAGAAGTCCTCAGGACCCACGAAGACTTCGACGCAACTTCTATCTACGTCACCCACGACCTGGCCGAGGGTTTCACGCTGGGAGATCGGGTTGCGATCATGAAGGACGGTAAGTTCGTTCAGATAGGGCCGCCGGACGAAATCCTCGCAAACCCGAAAAACTCCTTCGTAGAATCGTTTACGGAAAGCTACCAGCAGGTCTTCCACGAGGCCTTCCAATCGGTCGAGGGATCCTGAGGTTACCGTCAATCCGGTCCCCTGTATCCACCTGCATCGGTAAAGCGGAACACTTAAACCCCGGTTTGTAAAGGCCCGAGCCGTCGAGACACCAGCCCCTTTTGCTCTACATCCCCAATCGACTCTTGATCCCTGGTGGATCGGCCGATTGAAATTTGGTTCCAGGAACGCCTAAGATATGTAGGAGAGGAGGTGA
>CAYZUF010000003.1:0-24169 GCA_964481645.1 uncultured Thermotogae bacterium | reverse complement strand
GAGAACTTTACGCCGACCTTAACCTGTTTGTCTATGTCTTTATACATGGTAAATGAACTTGAAAATTTTCCATAACTAGCCGAGCGGGCACGGTTCCACCCTTTCTATTTCCCGACAAAGCAGGCCGGGTCCCTGTACCCGGCCGACAGGATTTTCCTGAACAATTACCAGAAACATGAAGGCACCAGTTTGAGCACGCAAGTCGGAAATTTTCCGGCTCGGAAAGCCCGAAGGTTAACATTCCAATTACATCTTCCGGACCACCCCCACAACCCGACCCCTTATCTCCACCTCGGACGGGTCCTTAACTATGATCTCGTAGTCCGGATTGGCGGGCTCCAGGTGAATTTCCTCTCCGAGTTTGGCTAGCTTTTTAACAGTACCTCTTTCGTCATCGACGACTGCGACAATTATATCCCCGACTTCGGCCGTAGACTGTTGCCGAACGATTACCAGATCGCCCCGGTGAATTCCGGCCTCAACCATGGAATCCCCGTCAACTCTCAGGGCGAAAAGACCCTCCTGGTTAGGGAACATTTCCTCCAGATCCAGGAGGCCTTCAACGTTTTCTACGGCCAGTGTCGGTTCACCCGCCACTACCGAACCGACAACCGGAACCCCTTCTCCTTCACTGAATAACATCTCCGTTTTCTCTTTTACCGGCCTGATGCTCCGGGCCTGACCCTTGACCCTCTCTATCCAGCCTTTTTTCTCCAGAGCACTCAGGTGATCGAACACGCCCTTCGTGGAGCTAATGGAAAACTCACGTCCGATCTCGCGAATAGTCGGAGGACGCGAGGTTTCCTCTATCGTCTCGTGCACGTACTGCAGAATTTCGTACTGTCTTTTGGTCAGGTTTGCCCTGTACATGATCCGCGGTTATTTTACTAAACTTATGTTTAGTATACAAGGATATTCCTCCGCCACCGACGCTATGAATTCGGAAAGGACGAGTTGAAAAAGCCGACCCGATTTGGTAGATTAAAGGTACCGTCCGGAGGGGTGGTCGAGTGGCCGAAGACGACGGCTTGCTAAGCCGTTGCTGAGGTGAGACTCAGCCGTGGGTTCGAATCCCACCCCCTCCGCCACCTGCACTCGTCACTTCCGGTCGAATTTGTAGCCCTTTACCGGGATTTTAAAGGTCAAACGATAGAAATAAATCCTCCGCCGGCCGTCGCTCGATTCTTGAACTGCGGACCGGGTAAAGCTAACATCACTTGAACGGATACCCCTCAGCCGGGGGAGAAGAAATAGGTCAGGGACAACCGGACTCATAACCCTGTTATGACCGACAAGAAAGATCTACTATCCGAGATAGGTCAAATCCTGGACGGCCACGAGCTCTGTGACGCCTGTCTGGGGAGGCTCTACGGGGGACTCAGTCACGGCCTAACCAACGAAGAGAGAGGAAGGTCCCTGCGGGTCAGCCTGGCGATGGCCAGGGACAAACCGCCGCCGGAGCCGGAGGATTGCGAAATATGTGAGGGGCTCTTCCGGGAACTGGACGAGTGGGTAGAAGAGGCCGCAGAAAGGGTTGCAGGCCTTGAGTTCGACAGTTTTCTCTTTGGCAACAGGATGAAGGAAGAGTGGATTGCGCACCAGGGGAGGCTGGAAAGAGAATTCGAGCTCCGGGGCTCCGAGGAACTGGGCCACGCAATAAACAGGGAGCTGGGAAAAAAATTCAGGGAGAGGTTACGCGAGGAGGGCCGAAAAGTAGAAGCCGATTTCGGGTCTCCGGACCTGACGGTTCTGGTGGACTTGCGGACCGGAGAGATCTCCCTGGATATCAGACCGATCTACGTCTACGGGAGATATAGAAAGCTCTCCCGGGGAATTCCCCAGACCATATGGCACTGCGACCACTGTCGCGGTGCCGGCTGCCAGAAGTGTTCTTACACGGGAAGAAAGTACGAAGACTCGGTAGAAGAAAGGATCTCGAGCCCCCTGAAGCGGGCGGCCCGGGGAGAATCGACCCTCTTTCACGGGGCGGGTCGAGAGGACGTGGACGTTCTGACCTTGGGCAAGGGGAGGCCCTTCGCAGTGGAGATCAAGGAACCGGAGCTTAGGAGACTCAATTCGGAGGAAGTAACGAAGGAAATAAATGAGAATTCCTCCGGGGTGATCGAGGTCTCCGGTCTTAACGTGGTCACGGAAGAAGCGGTGGGAACCATAAAAGAGTCCAAACTGGACAAAATTTATCGGCTCCAGCTCCGGTTAAGTAAGCCGGTCTCCGAGGAGACCTTTCGAGAATCGCTGAGCCGGATGGAAGGCAGGATATTTCAACGGACTCCGGAAAGGGTCTCACATCGGCGAGCAAAAAAGGTCAGGGTCCGGGAGTGCAAGCCGGTGGATTTCACCCGGTCCTCACCGGGGAAATACCGGATCGATCTGTGGGCGGAAAGCGGCCTTTACATCAAGGAACTGTTCACTTCCGAATGGACCATACCTTCGTTCTCTCAACTATTGGATTCTTCGGTGGAGGTGACTCGGCTCGACGTCCTGGATATACCGGGGAACCTGAAAAAACTCCCTGACTGTCCGGGCGAGGAACGATATACCTACGAACAAACCAGTGAAGACGTTAAAAAAAGTCTTAATAAAGGCAATTAAACTGTATCAGAAGGGGATTTCGGCCAATACCCCCAATAGGTGCAGGTTCTATCCAACCTGTTCCGAATACAGCAAACGAGCTATTCGGAGACATGGACCGCTAAAGGGGTTGTACCTGGGAATCAAACGGGTAATACGCTGTCATCCCTTGAACGCGGGAGGATTCGATCCCGTTCCGGGCGAGGACGAAGAAAAAGAGCCGGAAGATAGCTAGAGTCCCCGACCTATTCGGTAACTATCCGGGATAAGTCCCCGAGCTTGAGGAATTGTCGCCTCAGGTAGAGCAAGAAATTCAGCCGGTTCTCCCGTCGCTTCTCCTCTTCCGCCATAACCATCACGTTGTCGAAGTAGTCGTCGATGGGCTCCTTCAATTGGAGTAGTTCCTGAATCAGCTCCCGGTAAGAACGCTGGTCGCGCAGAGCTTCCAGCCTATCTTCCCTGGACTGCAGGTCCTGCCACAGGATTCTTTCCTCCTCCAGCTGGAAGATATCCGGGGAGAAGTCGCCCTCCTCCTGGCCTTCGGTAATGTTGACTACCCTGGTGAAGGAGTCGACGAGATCCTTCATTTCCTCCTTTTCCTTGCACTCCCGCAGGGCGGTGGCTTTCAGGTAGGTATCGTAAAAGTCCAGCCCCTGCCCAATATTTACCGCATCTACCACGTCGTAAGGGAGCTCGTAGGTTCGCTCCAGAACTCGCCCCAACCTCTCGGCGAAATAGTCCTGCAATTCTTCCCCTGCTTTATCCTCGCCATCAAATTGATAGAGGGACCCGGCAAGTTCAATCACCTCGGAGAGAGTCAGGGAAACCTCCCGGTCGATTAGGGTTCTAACTATCCCGTCCGTCTTTCGCCGCAACCCGTAAGGGTCCCTGGTTCCCGTGGGCTTCTCCCCGATGAGGAAAGAGCCATAAAGGGTATCCAGTTTGTCGGAGACACTGGCAGCCACTCCAGTTGGCGAGGTCGGGGGGTGGTCCGTGGAACTTCTCGGCCGGTAATGTTCTCTTATCCCTTCCACCACTGCCTTCGGCTCGCCGTCCATTTCGGCGTAGTAGGCCCCAATGGTGCCTTCCAGAGAGGGGAACTCGTCCACCACTTCCGTTACCAGGTCTGCCTTGCATAATAGAACCGCTCTGTCACAGAGCTCCGGATCGAATCCCTCCAGTTTGGCCGCCATGCTGTCAGCTAATTTCCTCATCCTTTCCACCTTGTCCCAGATAGAACCGAGCTTCTCCTGAAAGGTGACCGTTTTCAAGTCATCAACATAATCTTCCAGCGGCCGTTCTCTGTCGTGACTGAAGAAGAACTTCGAGTCCCGCAACCGGGCGTGAATGACGGACTCGTAGCCTCGCTTGACCCCCTCGCTTTCCTCCGTCGATCCGTCCCTGAAACCAATAAAAGAGGCGACGGGTTCACCGGAAGAATCCACCAGGGGGACCAGACGGGCCTCCCCGGTTAAAGTTTTGAAGAGTAACTCCGGGGGCAAGTCCAGATACTCCCGGGGAAAGTTGCCGCTGACCAAGCTCGGATACTCCAGACTATTGGCCAGTAAGTCGATAAAATCCTCTCCGGTAGCTTTTTCTACGCCCAGCTCGGCAGTTTTTTCAGTCAACTGTGTAACCAGACGCTCCCTCCGCTCGGTCGGATCCGGAATTACGTAATTCTCCTCCAAAGCCTCTTCGTAACCGGAGCTCGTCTTTAATTCAAACCTGCTCTGGCCATAGAAGCGGTGACCCCGGGTCTCTCTTGAGGACTCCACTTCCCCTAGCACCAGGTCCAGGACCCGGTCACCGAGGAGACAAACCACCCACCTAATAGGGCGGATAAACCGGAGGCCCGAACCATTCCATCGCATCTTTTCGGGCTGTTCCAGCTCCTTTACCAGGACGGTTAGCAATTCGGGAAGCAGTTCGCTCGCTTTCTTTCCCTCGATAGATTCTTCCACGAAGAAATAAGTCCCGTCCTCGGTCTCCTCCAGGTAAAGATCCTCGGGCGAAGCTTCGTGTCCTTCCGCAAACTTCTTGGCAGCCACCGTGTAGTTCCCCTCTCGGTCAAGACCAATCCCTTCCGGAGGGCCCCGGTGCACTTCGATTCGATCTTCCTGTTCTTCCTGAAGTTCGTTGACCCTTACCGCCAGGCGTCGGGGGGTATAGAACAGCTCGGTTCGGCCAAAGTCCAGCCGGGTTTCCTCCAGCTTAACTTCCAGATCCTTCCGAAAGTTCTGAGCTATACTCGGAAGGTCACCGGGGGGGATATCTTCCGTGCCCAGCTCAAACAATAGGTCTTTGCTCATCGGGTATATCCTCCAGTGCCTGGACGTAGCTTTCTGCTACCTCCTCGGCCAGGTTCCTTATTCTCCCGATAAATTTCTCCCTTTCAGTAACACTGATGGCGTTACGGGCAAGCAGGATATTGAAAAAATGGGCTGCCTTCAAGGTCATGTCGTAAGCAGGGTAGAAAAGCCCTTCCTCCAGACATTTCTCCGCCTCCCTTTCCGCTATATTGAAGAGATCACGATGGTCTTCGACGCCGGCAAGGTCGAAGTTGTAGGTGGAGAATTGCCTCTCCTTTTCCTGAAATATCCGCCGGTAGGTAAGCCCGTCGTTCCAATGCAAATCGTAAACGCTTTCCCGGTCCTGGATAAAGGTGGCGATTCGCTCCAGCCCGTATGCAAGCTCCACACAGACAGGATCCAGGTCCAGCCCTCCTACCCTCTGAAAGTAGGTGAACTGGGTAATCTCCAGCCCGTCTATCCAGACTTCCCACCCCGTACCTCTTGCACCAAGGGAGGGAGACTCCCAATTATCGTCAACGAACCGAACGTCGTGTTCGTCCAGGTTAATCCCTATATATTCCAGACTGTCCAGATAGAGTCGCTGGCTCTCATCCGGAGGAGGTTTGAGGATTACCTGATACTGGTGGTGGAGCCGAACGCGGATCGGGTTCTTGCCGTATCTCCCGTCCGGAGGTCTTCTACTTGGCTCCACGTAAGCAACCTTTAATGGGTCGGGCCCCAGGGAACCAAAGAAAGTACCCGGGTTAAAAGTTCCGGCGCCCGTCTCCACGTCGTAAGGCTGGAGGGTCAAGCAACCCTGGTTTCTCCAGTATTCCTCAAACCCGGCAATCAGATTTTGAAGATTCATCCGTCAGTTTTCCATCTTTTCACTGGCTATATCTACTAGGTGATCAAAGGTGTCGGAATCCCTGACAGCAATATCCGCAAGCATCTTCCGGTTTAACTCTACATCGGCCTTGTTCAGCCCTCCCATGAACTTGGAGTAGGAGAGACCCCTCTCTTTGGAAGCGGCCCCGATTCTGGTAATCCACAGTCTGCGAAAGTCCCTTTTCTTTCTCCTTCTATCCACGTAGGCATTCTTGAGGGCCTTCATGACCGATTGTTTGGCTATCTTGTAGCAGTTCCGTCTCTTACCGTAAAATCCTTTCGATCTCTGAAGAATCTTTTTTCTTGACTCCAACCTGGAATTCCCTCTCGTTACCCTGGGCATACATTACCTCCGAGTTTGGCTGATCGTCCACTCTGACAGACTGAACGCTAAGACGCGAGGAGCTTCTCCAAGTTCTTCTTCGTCTTTCCCTTCACCTCTTTATCTTTGCGGGCGTCTCTCTTGTTAGCGGCCTTCTTTTTGGTCTGTTTATGTCCGTAACCGGACTTTTTATGGGTTAGCTTGCCGTTCTTCGATTTCTTAAATCGCTTGGCAATACCTTTATGAGTCTTCTTTTTTGGCAATTTAATCTCCCCCTGGTTTTAATAGCATTTGGACGACCTGACCTTTCTGATTCGGCTTCTGATCGACGTCGCCCACTTCTTCTACCTCCTCGATGATGTCGTTCAAAAGATCGTAGCCACGGTCCTTGTGAGCTTTTTCCCTGCCTCGGAAGAAGACCGTCGCCCGGACCTTATGACCGTCCTTGAGGAACTCCTTGATATGGTTCACTTTCGTATTGAAATCGTGTTCCTCGATCTTAATTGAAAACTTTATGGTCTTGAGCTTCTTCTTCTTTTGCTGCTTTTGCTTCTTCTTCTTTTGCTGATATTTGTACTTGCCGTAGTCAAGAATCTTTGCTACAACTGGATCAGCGTCCGGAGCAACTTCCACGAGGTCGAGATCTCGCTCTTCCGCCTCCTTTAAGGCCTCCTCCAAACCCATCACGCCGACCTGCTCTCCGTCTTTATCGATAACCCTTACCTCTCCTGCGGTGATTTCGTGATTAACTCTAGTCTCTTTAGAGATTTTCTCCCTCCTCGATATAGAACGTCAAGATTCTCTTACTTCTTCCGACACGGTCTTATAAAGATTGTGCTCGACAATAAACTCGAAGACTCCCTCGGGCACCAGGCCGTCTACGGGCTGTCCCTCGAGGACCCTTTCCCTAATTTCGGTGGAGGAAAGCGATATTTCACTCATATTTAGAAACCTCAGGTCCTTGCCTCGAAATATGTCCTTATCGAAGTCTCCCTTCAGTATACCGCCTCGGGGCGCCACGATGAAAGGACAACAATCCAACAGTTCCTCCGGCCTCTTCCAAGTATCTATATTTATAAGGTTGTCGGCCCCGACTATAAATGCTATTCGTCCGTGTTCTTCCTTCATTTCGTTTAACGTATCGACGGTGTAAGAAGGGCCCTTGCGATTGATTTCCACCGGGGAGACGTCCAGACCTTCTTTATCCCGTACCGCCAGCTCAACCATCCGGTAGCGGAGCTGGGAACTGGTCATTCCTTCCTCGGATTTGTGCGGAGGATGTTTGGAAGGAATCAGGATTACTTTGCGCAGATCCATCTGAGCCAGCGACTGTCTGGCCACCTCCAGGTGGGCATTGTGTATGGGGTCAAAAGTTCCCCCAAACAAACCAACTCTAGAAGACGAGCTCAAACTCCACCCCACCGATCTCAACTATGCTTCCGCTGCTGGCTCCGCTCTCTTTCAGCTGACTGATAACGCCCTGTTTCTCCAATCTCCGATGAAAGTAATCCGGTGCGTCCTGGGTAGAAAAATCGAGCTTCTCCGCCAGCTCCTCTATCTCCCGGCCTTCTACGACGAATTTATCCCCTTCTCTCCCAACGCGGAAGCCCTCTTCTCCTTCAAACCGGTAAACTTTGTACCTGCCGCCTTCCTCTTCTTTCTCTTCCTCTTCGGTTTCCTCGTTTACCTCTTCCAGCAACCGGTAAGTTTGCTTGACTAATTCCTCCAACCCCCTGCCGGTGGCCGCCGATACGGGTTGCATCTCCAGCCCCTCGGCCTCGAATTTCTCCTTCTGCCGATCGATTTCAGCTTGATCGATCAAATCAACCTTGTTTCCAGCAATGACCTCCGGGGTCTCCTCCAGAGAACTATCGTACTTGCTCAATTCTTTTCGAAAGACCCTCCAGTCTTCCAGGGGATCCCTACCTTCGATTCCGGAAATATCGAGAACGTGGATTAGTACCTTGGTCCTGGCCAAATGTCGCAGGAACTCGTCTCCCAGCCCCCTGCCTTCGTGAGCACCTTCGATTATTCCCGGGATATCTACCGCCACGAAATCGTTCCAGTCGTCCACCGCCACCACACCGGGATGAGGTTCCATGGTGGTGAAATGATAGTTCCCTATCTTCGGCTTCTGAGCCGATATCTTCGAAATTAGGGTCGATTTCCCCACGTTGGGAAAACCGACTATGCCCACGTCGGCAAGCAGACGTAGTTCAAGCCTAAGATATTTCTCTTCCCCCTTTCCCCCCCACTCTCTAATCCTAGGGGCGGTGTTCCGTGAATTGGAGAAAGCTTCATTCCCCCGACCGCCGGAACCGCCTCTGGAAATGAGAATCTGGTCTCCTTCCTCGGTTAAATCGGCCAACTTCTGGTCAGTTTCTCCCTCAAAAACCATGGTCCCCACGGGAACGGCTACGTAAAGATCTTCGGCGGATTTTCCAGTCTTCCCCCCGGGGCCGCCCTTCTTTCCGTCGTCGGCCTTAAAGGTGTTCTTCTTTTCGAATTTGAGCAGGGTACTGATACTGTTATCGGCACGAAGGTATACGTCTCCCCCTTTCCCGCCGTTTCCCCCGTCTGGCCCCCCGTGTCTTTGCCCTAATTGTTTCTCGAAACTTATGATTCCGTGCCCACCGTCACCAGCCTTCACCGTTATCGTAGCTTCGTCTACAAACATGAGCTTATCCTGGCGTCACCGATGTGCACGAAAAGGGAATGAAAAAGCTTTAGGAGGGAGGAATAACACTGATATACTTGTCACCCGAACCTTCGAAGCTTACGTAACCGGAAACCTTCGCAAAGATGGTGTGGTCCCTTCCCATTCCAACGTTCTCTCCGGGCTTGAACTTGGTTCCCCGTTGCCGGACGATTATATTTCCCGGCTCCACCCACTCGCTACCGAACTTCTTAACCCCCAGCCGCTTTCCGGCGGTATCGTGAACGTTCTGCGTAGAACCACTACTTACTTTGTGAGCCATTTTATCTCCCCTCTATTACGGAGTAATATCATCGATTCTGACCTTGGTATAGGGCTGCCTGTGACCTAGTTTCCTTCTCTGACCCTTCCTCTTTTTGTAAGTAAATACGGTCACTTTTTCCTCTCTGCCCTCTTCGATAACTTCCCCTTCTACGACAGCATCGTCCAGGTACGGTCTCCCCACTTTAACCGAGCCGTCCTCGCTTACCAACAGAACCCTATCGAACTCGACTACTTCCCCAGCTCCCTTTCCCTTGAGCTTTTCGATCTTTAGCTGGTCATCGGGAGTAACCCTATATTGCTTGCCGCCTGTTTCTATAATTGCGTACATTGTTTCCTCCGAATTCTAATTTACTTTTCCACCAATTTTCAAGCCTCTAACCACCTTTCTCCAGAAGATTACTCTACTTCGGCTCCGGGTTCGACCTCCCGGTCCAGGGTAAGCAAGGCCAGTTGTTCCCCCTCGGCCGCCAAAAGCATACATTCCGATCTTTCACCGTGAATGGTGGCCGGCTCGAGGTTGGTCAAGACAATCACCTGCTTACCATCCAGATCGTCCAGTTCGTAGTGTTCTTTTAACCCGGAGACCGTCTGCAATTCCTCGCCCCCCACGTCTACCTGAATCCTGTACAGACGATCGGCTCCGGCCAACTCTTCTGCTTCCTTAATCCTGCCCACCCTCATATCCAGGGCGTCAAAGTCGTCAAAACTGATCGTGCTTTTACTCATTGGTGATCCTCCCTCCGTTTGTTGTTTACCCGCTATCTTCTCTTGGTAATCTTCCTTCAGTTGATCGATATCCTGCTTATTTAGCAAGGGTTCCGGTTCCTCCAGGTTGCCCCTGGGGGTCTTCGTGATTTCCTCCCAGTCGGGATTCGTGAGGTTAAAAATCCCGTAAACCTGATCGGAGAAAGAGGGAACGAACGGTTCCAGCATCACCGAGATCGCCTTAGCCATCTTCAGGCTGGAGACGACAACCTCTCCATCCTCCGTCTCCCAAGGTTTCCGTTCCTGGAAGTAACGGTTGCCGAAATTGGCCAGGTCGCAGATTTTCCTTAACGCGGCCGCCAGCCCCCCGGATTCTATTACCTTCTCTACCCCGGAAACCGTCTCCTCTATCCGGTCATCCACTTGCTCTTCTACCTCTCCCTCGGGAATCGCACCGCCGAATCTGGAGTAGGTAAACGAAGTCACCCTGTTGACGAAATTACTGACGTTATCGATAAAGATATTATTCACGGCCTTGTCCAGTTCGGACCAGGAGAACTCGACGTCCTTTTTCTCGGGTCGCTGGAACATCAGATAAAACCTCCAGAAGACCGGATCCATCAGGTCCGTGGCGTCGTCCGCAAATAACCCCACCCCCTTACTCTTGGAGAAGGACTTCCCCCCTACCCAGTTCAAGTACTCCCCCGCACTTATCTGGTCGGGAAGATGATAGCCCTGACCGGAAGCCATGAGCTGACCGGGAAAGAGCAGGGTATGAAAAGGTATATTGTCCTTGGCCAGAGTATATACGTGAAGCGACTCCTCGGATAACCAGTAATCCTCCCAGCTTCCTTCCGCCTGACTTTGTTCGAAGTACTCCATGGTCGCAGAGACGTATCCCAGGGCGGCCTCAGCCCAGACGTATATTACCTTCCCCTCCGCACCCTCGAATGGCGCAGGTATGCCCCACTCTATATCCCGGGTTATGGCCCTGGGTTTTAGACCATCCTTGAGCATCTGGTCGGTGAATCGCTTTACGTTATCCTGCCAGGCCTCGTATTTACCTTCCACGTACTTTTCCAGCCTTGGCTGCAGCTTCTCCAGATCTATGTACCAGTTCGTGGTCGCCTGAAAATCTATATTGCTTCCGCCACAGATGGCACAGCTGGGCTGTAATAACTCTTCCGGCTCCAGCAGAGACCCACAACTATCGCACTGGTTCCCGTGGGCCCCTTCGGCCCCGCATTCCGGACAGGTACCCTCAATGAACCTATCCGCCAGGAATCGCTGGCAGTCGTGACAGTAGGCCCTTTCCTCCTCCCTGGAGAAGATATAGCCCTCTTCGTCCATCTGCCGGTGAATATTCTGTACGAACTCCTTATGGGTCGGATTGGTGGTAATGGTATAGTTATCGAACTCGATCCTGAAATCGTCGAGGATATCGAGGATTTTCCCGTGAGTTTCGTTGGCCAGAGCTTGCGGCGTAACCCCCCGCCGCTCGGCCTCAAATTCAATCCTCGTTCCGTGGGCGTCCGAACCGGAAACGTAGAGCACGGGGTGACCTCTCAACCTGTAGTAGCGGGCAAAAACGTCTCCCGACAGCAGCGAGGTCTGTATATTCCCCAGATGGGGCATCCCCGAAGCGTAGGGCCAGGCACTACATATCAGCACGTTTTTTTCTTCAGTCATCCGATAAGATTATCTACGTCCTCCCGATCGCACGTTCAGAGGAAAGCTGGTGGCTAGGTCGGGCCTCTGCACCCGGAATTCCCTTCTCACCTCAAAAAAATAAAGATCTTCTCCCCCTTCTCTCCGTCCAGGATCCCGTCGAGAAAGATTGCGGGATTAAAATCAGTAATATCAAAATCCCCGCTCCCAGCGGGAAGCCTCAAAAGAGTATTTAAATCTCGCATACCACGACAAAACCGCTCAAATGAGGTAGGTCTTACAACTGGAAGATTTTAGTACAATGGACCGGATATTACAAGCCGGATGGCCACCTATTGGCCGACGATTCCACCCGAGAAGGAATCAAGTTCATCCAACCTTTCGGCTCCCGAATATACCGTCATCCTCTCCCCCCGGGTAAAGCCAACCAGGGTCAATCCGGCCGATCCGGCCATTCTTACGGCCAGGGTAGTGGTAGCGGAACGAGATACCAGGACCGGGATCGAACTCCGGACGGCCTTCAGGACCATTTCCGAGGAAAGGCGACCGCTGGTCAGCAGGACCGCCTCTTCCGGCTTTTGTCCATCTATCATGGCTCCGCCGATGGCCTTATCCACCGCGTTGTGCCGGCCAATATCCTCCGCCAGATAGAGCAATTCGCCCCGAGCAGCCAGTGCTGCCGTATGGGACCCACCGGTCTTCGAGAATAGCTCGGCCTTTCGCTGTAGTTCCTTCATCAAGTCGGTTAGTTCGGCCAAACGGGGAGCGGGACCCGGTCCTTTTCTATCAAGTTTTAGTTCGTTCTCCCGGTTGACAATTGAACTGGCTCTGCCACAGCTGGAGGTCAAGGCCCTATCCCTCCCGCGGTAGGAGCCCAGATCTATGGAATCCGACCCGATCCTTACCTTCACCTTCTTTTCCGAGCGATCGAGGTCGACCTCCACTAACTGGCCAACATCCTCGAGGATACCCTCCGATTTCAAGAACCCCACGGCCAGCGCTCTTAGATCTGCAGGGCTACATAAGAGGGTGATCACGCTCTCCCCGTTAACCAACAATTCCACGGACGATTCTACCACCACATCGTCGCTAACCGTCTCCACCTTGTCTTTCTCCCATCTGATCGCCTCTCGAGATTCGTATCGGGACACTCTACTCCCTCCACGGGCCAGCTTTTACCTGCCGTAACGGCACTAAAAAAGTGTACACGAATCGCCGGTACTTTCCCATCCCGACTGGTGGCAGGAGGGGCTTTTGTTCCCCAAGTTCCAATTTAGTATAATTATTTTGAGGAAACGCGTGATTCACATGGGCAAGAGGATAGATAACTTCGGCAGAGCGGGGAGCGTCCTGGCAATTCTGTTACCCGTTCTGGTCCTGGCGGCTACCCTTGGATTCTCCGGGGAAAGGGAGGCTGCTCCGCAGGGGATCATCGTCAAGCCGCCGGAAACATCGCCTCTTGAGGTGGAGGTCTGGACGACCAAAGATCGATACTCCCCGGGTCAGGAAATCAAAATTCACTTCAGGATCAACAAGAAAGCTTACCTCTATATTTATAACATCGACTCCCAGGGCAGAGTCAACTTGCTCTTCCCCAACAAATACGATCGTGCGAACCACCTAGAACCGGGAGAAGGAGAGTTACCCGGTAAGGGATACAGCTTCCTCGCCGGGGAGGAAGAGGGAGATGAATTCCTCCAGGCGATAGTCAGTACCCGGCCTCTGGAAATGTTTACCTCAATAGAAGAGGAGAGATTCCAGAAGAACCCCTTTCCGCAACTCTCGCGCGAGCCGGAAGCATTTGCCCGAACCGGAAAGCAGAATATAAGGGCGGAGGTCAGTGGGGAAAGCTGGGCAACGGACTGGACCAGCGTCCGGGTGACTGAGAAAATTTCAGAGCTAACCATCAATTCTAACCCTCCAGGTGCCAGAATCTACGTGGACGGGAATCCGGTCGGCCAGACCCCGGCAACTGTAGAAGTAGAACCGGGACGAAGAGAGATAAAACTCAAATTACCCAGCTACGAACTCTGGGAGGATTCGTTTTCCCTGGAACCATATCAAACCAGGAATATAGGTGCAAAGCTGGAACCGGAGACCATCGCCTGGCTCAAGGTAAGCTCCTCACCTTCGGGGGCGAGAGTCTACGTAGACGACCGACTCCGGGGGATAACCCCCCTGACCACTTCCACCACGGGTGGTGACCGGGGGATTAGGGTGGAGAAAGAAGGCTACCAGACCTGGGAGGAGACTATCACCGTCGATCCGCCCCTCCCCGAAAGGCTCGATGTGATCTTAGACGAAGTAAGATACTACGGCCTCTATCTGGATTCGGACCCTCCCGGGGCAAAGATATTCGTCGACGGAAATCTCCGGGGGACGACCCCGGAAGAGCTTACCTTCCCATCCGACAGAGCAAGGATAACCCTGGAAAAAGGGGGCTACGAGAGATGGCAGGACACTCTCCTCCTGAAGCCAAACCGAACCCGAAGAGTTCGGCCCGAACTTAAATCCCGGGAAGAGGAAATGACCGTTTCTTCCGGCAAACTCCCCCTGGGACTCAACGCCACCGTAGGGGGACTTATGGATAAAAGTTTTTCTTTCGGGGGGGAGATCGTGATTAATGACGTAATCCTGGGAGGGTCGGCCAGGGATACCGGAAGTGGGGAGCTTGAGGACGACCTTCACTGGGTCTCCGAACCCCCCTCCGGAGGCGAAATTTTTAATTACGGACCCGAATGGGAAGGCTTCATGGGTTATCGGTTTGCCCTGAACTTCGGCCTTCAGCTCCGTCTGGGCGCCGGCCTTGCGATTCAACCTCGGGCCCATCGCGCCCCCCTTGAGGAAACCAGCGAACAGAACTCCCTCCCATTGCTGATCGATATAGAACGAGACGCTTATCTCGGACTATCGGCACATCCGACGGTACAGGCAGGGATCGGTATTAGCCGGGACTTCCCTGATATCTCCTTAATCTACCATAACCGCCGGGGACTACTTCTGGAGGTCGGGGTGAACTTTTAGCGAAAGACTAACATCCTCTTCTTGGATTATCCCCATGGGCAGGAGTATCTCGGTCTCGGACGACGATCAAGAACTGGTCGATTTTCTCGAAGGATGACCGCGTTCGGGTCATGTCTCCCCCGGTGAGCTGGTTCGGTCATTTCTGAATAACGGCCCAAGGCCGACTTCTTTTCTTCTTTGAGAGGGTGAGAAAGATCGCGAGAACAATCGTAATTTCCCCTAGAATCATGCCACCTGTTAAAACGAAGTCAGGAGACACCCGGTGACCAAGCAGGTCGACGTACTAAAATTGAAATCTCCCCTGGGGATTAAACCATTAGCTCCATCAATACGAGGTTAAGGAGAGTCGCTCCTTGTAATCTCCACCTCGGCACTGCGAGTAAACCTCAGGGCCAAAGGCTTCTTCACGGAGACCTTCACCTTTTCGACCCGGTCGTACTCCAGGGCCACGTCCGCTATCTCTCGGGCCAGGGCTTCAATTAGCTGAAAATCCGACTCCTCCGCCATCTCGTATATTCTTCCCTTTAAGTCGCTGTAATCGACCGTATACTCCAATTCATCCCTCCGGCCCGCTTCTGTGAGGTCCACAAAAAGGGTCAGGTTGACTATCACTTCCTGCTTCTCTACTCGCTCGTAACCTTCCGTTCCAATAATGCAACGGACGGACAGGTCGTTTATCCTGATTTGGTCCATATCACACCTCGAGTTCGTGGAGAAGATTTCTTCCCCCATCAACGTACAGAATCTGCCCGGTGACAAAATCGGCTCCGAGGAGAAAACTGACAGCACGAGCCACGTCCAGCTCCTCCCCGGAGCGTTTCAGGGGGACCCGCTCGGTTCTCTCTTCCAGATAGCTCTCTCCAGCTCCCTCCGGTGGGATGATCAGTCCGGGGGCAACTCCATTCACCGTGTATTCGGGAGCATACTTTATTGCCATCATTTTCGTCATCCGGGCAAGCAGGACCTTGCTGAAATAGTAGCCAGAGTGCTTCCAATCGTAACCGGAGACCCTGGTGTCCAGTAAGTTTACGACCCTTCCACCCTCGTAGTGAGCAACGAAAGACCTGGTCAGGGCAAACGGGGCCCAGGAATTGACCCTGATACTTTTTACCAGCCCCCCCTCCTCCAGTTCGTCGATCTCCGCTTCCGGAAAGATCGAGGCATTATTGACCAGGAAATCTACCCCCCCGGCTCGTTCCCCTACTTCGGAAACAAAGAGGGGATAGTCCGTTTCGGTCGCAAAATCGGCTTGGACGGTCCAGGCATCCACACCCGTCCGGTGCAACTGGCTCTTCAACTCCTCAGCTTCCTTCGAGGAAGACCGGTAGTGAATCACTACATCGACGCCCACTTTGCCGAGTGAAAGCGAGATTTCGCGGCCGATTCGTCTGGCCGCCCCGGTCACAAGAGCCGTTCTACCGGAGAGTTTATCCTCGAACATAGCGGCCTAAAAGAGGCGGATCGAGAAAAGACACTGCCTGTAATCCTTCCAGTAAGAAGTCATCCTATCTCACCGGCCAGGTCCTCAGTTTCGAAGGTCTCCTCTCCCTCTATCAGCTCCCTTGCCTGCTCTTTCTTCCCCCAGAGGCCGAGCAAAAGGACTCCTCGTACCCTCCCCTCCTCGGATAGGTAATAGATAGCGCCGGTCTCTCCTTCTTCCCGCCAGTCGACGTAGGTCTCCAGCCGGGAATCGGTCTCACCCACGGCCTCGAAACCAAAATCAAATAGATCGGAGAAGAAATACGGGATGTAATCGTAGGGTTTTTCCCCTCCCGCCATATTACGGCCGGCCGTTCTTCCCTGTTTTATGGCGTGATCCCAGTGCTCTACCCGGGTACAATCCTCCCGGGCCAGGTAAGGGAAATAAGCGACGTCCCCGGCGGCGTATACGCTGGAATCCGTGGTTCGGAGATACCTATCCACCCCGATACCGTCAAATACCTCCAGACCGGCCTCTTCCCCGAGCTGGTCGGCGGGAGAGATGCCGATACCCACCACCACGAGGTCCCCGGTTAATTCCTCTCCCCCTTTTGTCTCAACGCGATAGAGACCGTCGGCCTTTTGAATACTTTTCGGCGTATCCGTGTTTAATACGTTCACACCCCTATCTATATAGTCTTCCTGAATCATCCCGGCCAGCTCCCCGGGAAATATCCGCTCCAGCAAGTACTCCTCGGGAAAGACTATTGAGACCCGCAGCCCGTTCAGGTGGAGGCCAGCAGCCATCTCCGAACCGATAAAGCCTCCCCCCACCACGATAGCCCGGTCCGAGCTATCCAAATCTTCCTTCAAGCGTTTATAGTCCTCCAGGTCGCGGTAGTAATATATTCCATCCTCCTCGCCACCGGGTATCTTCAATTTCCTGGGACGACCTCCGGTAGCAAGCAATAGCTTCCCGTAGCCATAGCTGGTCCCGCTTTCCGTCCCCACGACTTTTTTCTCGGGATAGACGTCCACAACCCTGGTTCCCAGTTCTAGTTTCACCCCTTGCTCCCGATAAAAATCCTTCTTTTCAATCCGTATCTCGTCAAGTGTTTTATCACCGAGAAGAAGGTCCTTTGATAGTGGAGGTCTGTTGTACGGAAGAGCCTCTTCCGCCCCGATCATCAATACTGTTCCGGATTCGTCTTCTCTCCTGACTCCTTTGACAGCGGAAACACCGGCCAATCCACTTCCTACTATCACATAGTCGTATTCTTCCATGTTTTTACCCCCATAAAACGGTTTTGATGCTCGGCCAAAAAACAGCCCATCCCGCCCTTAACTTAAATTATAAGACTTTTGCCGGCAAGACAAAATTAAGAAACGGGAGACCGAAACGTCCGCCAGCGGTAACCACCTAAAGCCCTCAACCTGGCTCCTATTAGACCGATTGCCCCAAAAACTACATCTTGACGGATTCGGAGGAACCTCTCCTCTTTGATTAAACCCTCTATCACTTATATAGGTTCGTTATCGTATAGCTTTGACACGTACTTGAAGTTATCCTATAAACTAGTTGGGTTCAAAAACCAGGGGACCAAACGGAACGCCCTGTGACTGAAATTAGCTGGAGAGCTCAACCGGATCGAGATTCAGGGGGTAAAAACATGAACGAAGACGAGAAACAAAGAAAGGAGAGAATCAAGGAACTGCTCCGGGAAATTAACGAGAGGGGCGAGATAGGTGAATTAAAGGAAGAATTCAAGGATCTGTTGAGGGAAATTTCTCCGCTGGAAATCCCGATGATGGAACAGGAGATGATGGAAGAGGGCGTGGACGCCGAAGAGATCGCTAGTATGTGCGATATCCATGTCGAACTGTTCCGCGAATCCGTTCAGGACAAATTCGATCTGGAGGGGCTTGGCGACGGACACCCGCTCAAGAACCTCTACCTGGAAAACGAGGAAATAACGAAGGACGCCGAAAAGCTTGGTCTCAGGGTTAAAAACATGAAGCAGGGAAAGAAAGGCGGTAAAGCTTTTGGAGAACTTGCCCAGTTTGCCGGCAAGCTCCACAAAATAGGTCGAACCCATTACACCCGCGAAGAGATGTTGCTTTTTCCTTACATAGAACGCCGCGGTATTACTTCGGTTCCTGAAGTTCTCTGGCGAAAGCACGACGAAACCAGGGAAAAGATAAAGGACCTGCTGGGCCTGCTCGACAGGGATTCCTGGGAGGGAAGACCGCCGATAGAGGAGATAACGGAGACCGCCAGCGAGGTCTCTCAGAGTGCCATCGACATGGTTTTCCGGGAAAACAACATTTTGTATCCCACCGTAAAGGAGTTGCTCTCCGACGGGGAATGGCTCGCTATTCATAACCAGAGTCAGAGCATAGGATACTACGGAATAGAGCCGTCCGACTGGAACTCCAACGTGGAACCGAAACAGCCTTACGAGGTAACTGGGGGCATCGAGAAGGGCCAGCTGGAGAGGCTACCTCAGGAAATTAAGGGTATGGTAGACGTGAGTTCTCTTGGGTTCGAAGATTACAATCCTATCAGAAACGGTGATCAGAGTCTCGACTTCGGCTTTCTGAATACTACCGAACTGGATGGGATATTCCGGACGCTGCCCATAGACGTGACATTCATCGACAACGAGGACAGGGTCAGGTACTTCTCCGGCGGGGAAAGGATATTTCCCCGGACGAAGACAGTGCTCGGTAGACCTGTTCAGAACTGTCACCCGCCGGAGAGCGTCGACGTCGTCAATAACATCCTCGATGAGTTCAAAGCGGGAAACCGGGAAGAAGCGGAGTTCTGGATCAGGATGGGACCGAAGTTCGTCCATATCAGGTACTTTCCGGTCCGGAACCAAGAAGGGGAATATCTTGGCACGCTCGAGGTAACGCAGGACATCAAGGAGATACAGGAACTGGAGGGAGAACGGAGTCTTCTCGATTGGGATTGACTGTGTTCTCGCCGATTTACAAGTAGTGACCTCCCCGGGACGGGTAAACCGCGGGGTATCCTCCGGATAGCAGGAGAAATATCACCGAACGACTGGCCGGTGGGCTGTAATAAAGGCTTCTCTCCTTCTTTCCTCCCCCTTGATCCTGATTCCGAAGAGTCGGTTGGATTGAATTATCTTCGCTCAGTTAATATCTTTATATTTGGTTTAATCTCTTACCGCGGGTAGAAAAAAGTCCATTCTCGCTGGTAACCGACGAGTGGTCGTTATGGTCGACCCTTCACCCAAGCCCGGCGGGGGATAGAACAGGAGGCTCCAGATGACGGATCGAAGCAAGAGGCTTTCCGCTTTCCTGCTGGTAGTGAGCTTGACGTTACTGCTCACCCTTCCGGTCAATGCCACCGACCAGGAAGTAGTTCTATACCTGTTCTGGCGGGAAGGCTGTCATTACTGTGAAGAGGAAAAGCCATTCCTGGAAGAGCTGGAAAAGGAGTACTCCCGGCTAAGGGTTGAGGCCCGAGAGATCTCCTCCAGCCAGGAGAACGTAGACCTAATGACCGAGATGGGGAAAGAGTACGGAGAGGCAATAAGGGCGGTTCCGGTCACCTTCCTCGGCAACGAAGTCTGGGTTGGTTTTACGGTTGAGATAAAGAAGGAGATCAAAGAAAAGGTCAATTACTGCCTCCGGAACGGCTGCGTAAATCCCATGGTAAAACTCAGAGGGGAAGAGGCGGTGAAAGAGGACTCCACCCCGTCCGGAGCGACCCGGAAAGAAAAAACCATCGAAGTTCCGTTCCTGGGAAGGGTGGATCTCTCCTCTACTTCCGCCTTCCTGTCTACCGCAGTGATCTCGTTTGTGGACGGTTTTAACCCCTGTTCCCTGTGGGTGTTGACCTTCCTCCTGGGATTGTTAATCTATACTCAATCGCGGAAGAAAATCATCCTGGTGGGGTTGACCTTTCTGGCCACCACCGCTACGGCCTATAGTCTGTTCATCCTGGGGGTCTTCAGCGCCTTTCAGTATATAGGAAAACTCCTCTGGATCCGGGTGTTGGTAGCCCTGGTAGCTTTTACCTTCGGCGTGGTCAACGTAAAGGACTACTTCTGGTTTAAGGAAGGGGTTTCCTTTACCATCCCCGACACCTATAAGCCGAAGATTGCGGAGCGAGCCAGGAGGGTAATGCAAGAGGGTAATTCATTGCTCGCAATGATAGGGGGGACCGTGGTCATGGCTCTTGGAGTAACCCTGGTCGAATTGCCCTGTACGGCAGGATTTCCGGTTATCTGGACCGGAATTTTAAATACACAAGAAGTCTCCGGTTCCCTCTTCGCGGGACTATTCCTCCTTTACATAACGATCTACCTCTTCGACGAGCTCCTGATCTTCGGGACGGTAACCATCACCCTGCAATCCACGAAAGTTCAGGAAAAGCACGGCAGGGTCCTCAAGCTGGTGGGAGGTGTCCTGATGCTCACCCTGGCTACCAGTTTCCTGTTCGCCCCCGAGCTGATGAACAATATCCTTGGCTCCCTGGTCGTCTTCGGGGTGGCCATATTCCTCTCTCTGGTAACGGTTATAATCCGGAGAAAAATTCTGCCTCTGCTCGAGACGAAATAAACAACAGAATTAGGACGGTTCCCTACTCTACTTGAGAGAAACCATTCTGGTTTTAACCCAGAGCCACGTCCAGACTCATCATGATGGTAAATCCCAGCATCGCTCCCATGGTCGCTATATCCGCATTGCCCTCCAGCTGGGACTCCGGTACCAGCTCCTCTATTACCACGTATATCATGGCCCCGGCGGCGAATGCAAGGGCGTAAGGAAGCATCGGTTTAACGACAATCACCGCAATAGCACCCACCAGTCCCGCCATGGGCTCTACCAGACCGGAGAGTTGACCGTACCAGAGGCTCTTTAACCGACTGAAACCCTCCCGCCGGAGAGGAACGGAGACGGAAGTCCCCTCCGGAAAGTTCTGAATACCGATACCCAGGGCAAGAGCAATCGCCCCTGCCAGGGAAGCGGACGGAAGCTCAACAGCCAGGGCTCCAAAAGCGACCCCTACCGCCAGCCCTTCGGGAATATTATGAATAGTGATGGCCAGGATGAGGAGGACGCTCCTGTGAAGGCTGGTGTCGACGCCCTCTGCCTCCCTTTCGGGGAAACCAATATGGAGATGGGGCAAAAAATTATCCACGAGTCTGAGAAATACTCCTCCCGCGAGGAAACCTATTGCGGCTGGAATCCAGGAGGGAAGAGCTGAGCCAGCGGCCATTTCAATCGCGGGTTTAAGCAGCGACCAGTAACTGGCCGCGATCATTACCCCGGCCGCGAAGCCAAGCATCCAATCCAGAACCTTTTGATTAAAACCCTTGAAGAAAAGGACCAAACCGGCGCCGGCCGCAGTCAGGAACCAGGTAAAGCCGGTGGCAAGTAGAGCCTGATGAATATGGTTCAACGACTCGATCCAGGCAAATATCATCGAGCCTCCAGATGTAGGGGAAAGGGTTGAAAATCTCAGTCGAACGAGGGACTCATAAGTACAGGTTGTTTCTCCTTCGGACTCTGCCGCCAGTTATAGCACATAAAGATCCGGTTCTTCAATCAAAACCTTCAAAGCTGTCGTCGAGAATTTCCACTACTTCTTCTCG
Source organism: uncultured Thermotogae bacterium (assembly GCA_964481645.1). Taxonomy (GTDB): domain Bacteria; phylum Bipolaricaulota; class Bipolaricaulia; order M55B111; family M55B111; genus JAGXLP01. Next base: position 2,653 of record CAYZUF010000003.1, on the reverse strand, counting down.
ACAGCCTCCACCGCCTAGCCCGACTACTCCTCCAGTCATCCTTCTGCCTTCCAGATCGTATTTTAGCTGATGCCCCTTTACGTCAAAGGCCTGGCCTCCGGCTTCTTTCAGAATGATCTCCGGAGCACAGCAGTCCCAGATTCCCAGCCGGTCGGTAGTGTAAAAGACGATGTCCGCCTCCCCTTCGGCAATCGAGCAAAACTTGATACCCAGACTGCCCATCCGGACTACGTCCTCCACCCCAAGCTTCTCGGATAGGATCCTATCCTTTTCGCTGAAATGGTTCCGACTGGCAATCAGGACGTATTCTGCGAGGTCTTCTTTTCCGGTTACGCTGAGTTCCCGTTTTACCCCCTGCTCGACCAGGTGGGCACCCCGACCCTGGACGGCGTACCAGAGCTTCCCCTTTGCCGGAGCAAATACGACTCCCGCCCGGGGCCTCCCATTCACCAGAAGTCCTACCATAACGGAGAACTCCCCGGTCCTGTCGATAAAATCCTGGGTCCCGTCAAGGGGATCGACTATCCAGTAACTATCCTCGCTCTCCCCGGGAATTAATCCTCTCTCCTCCGCGATGATACCCGGACCGGTCTGCTTTAGCCCTTCGATCAGAATAGCCTCCGACGCCAGGTCTGCTTCCGTGACCGGGCTGTCGTCTTTTTTTTCCTCGATCCTATAATCCTCTTCGTAGAATTTTAACGTTTCCTCTCCGGCCTTCCTGGTTAAGCTGATAACCTTCTCCAAATATTCCTCCGGCTTACTCACGCCCATACTCCTCCCGAATTAATTTTCAATCCGATAAACGCCCTAGGTAGAAAATTATATTGCACTGATGGGGTAAAGCAAACCCGTCAACTCTCCGGTTCAACTTGAGCTACTCGCCATTAACAGCCTCTCCCGTACTTTGATTGAGATTGATCTCTGGAAAGGATGTTGCCCAAAAATCCCTCTTCCCGGGGCTTTCTTAAACCAGAGCGCGGAAAATCCCGGAGAGCGAGAGCACATCCTAGAATAACACTAATATGGGGGACTCACGTCTACAACGTTTCGTCTTTTTCAAAGGTATTCTCCTCGATTGAGGGCCGGAGGGCTTCCTCGGCAAGTTTTTGTGAATATCTTGGGTAGACGGTCGAATGTTGGTCGGAAGGGTAAGGGAATTTCGAGGGCAATATCCGCGTGAAGAGGTCGCCCGTTGATTTCGTAATTTCTTCGTCACATAATCATTAAAGTTGGGGAAACGAAGGAGGTTAACCATACTATTCGAGGTTTCCCCTCAGGGTTGCGATGAATGCTTGGAGGTACGTCCGGTCGACGCTCTACTGGCCCGTCAGATGGGGGCAAACCTAATCCGGGTCAGTAAAAGTTTCGTCCTCATCATTTCCGAGGAGTAGAAGATAGAAAAGGCGCTGAAGCTTGTGAAGGCCAAGCTAACCTGGTAGAGAGAATGGCGGAAGGGCGACAATCGCGAATCTCTGGTCCTTTAAGGAGACAAATTCGCTCTCGGGCCTCATAGTTGCCTTCTTTTCCGGCAAAGAGTTATCCGGGTGAGTTCAAACTGGGACCGATCGGGGGAAAAATGTCTAATATCCTAATTATCGGGGACGGGGTGGCTGGAGACTCAGCCGCCACCGTGGCTGCCCGGTCGAAAGGGGACGCGGAGATAAGGATTATTACCGCCGAAAATCATCCCTTCTATCAGAGAACCCGCCTGGGGGAAATCTTAAGCAACGAGACGACCTCCGAAGAAATCATCCTTCACGGTGAGGAGTGGTATGAAGGCCGGGATATAGACCTCAGGCTAGGAGAGAGAGTCACCAGCATCGATCCAAAGAATAACTCAGTCCTTACCCAAGTCGGCAACAACTTTTCCTACGACAAATTGCTACTGGCCACCGGGGCCCATCCTTTCCTGCCCCCGATTGAGGGTTTAAACCTGGACAATGTATTTACCCTTCGAACGCTGGATGACGTCCTGGAAATCGAATCCAGTCTGGCCGAGACGGAACGGGTGGCAATTGTCGGAGGGGGAATCCTGGGTCTGGAATCGGCCTTCGGTCTGAACCGACGGGGTATAGAAGTCACGGTTATCGAGGCCTTGCCCAGGATAATGAACAAACAGCTGGATCCCACCGGGGCCAGCTACGTTCAGTCCAGGCTGGAGGAAGAAGGAATCGACTTCAGGCTGGACGTAGAAGCCGAGGCACTAAGGGGAAAAGCTACTCTAAACTCCGTCCTTCTCACCACCGGAGAGAGGATCGCGGCCGACCTTGCAATTATCTCCGCCGGGATTTCCCCCAACGTAGAATTACCGGATGCGGCGGGGATAGAAACTTCCCGGGGAGTTATCGTCGACGAACAGCTTCGAACAAACTTCGAGGATATCTACGCCGCGGGCGACGTAATCGAACAAAATGGCCGGACCTACGGTATATGGCCCCCCGCGCAGGAGCAGGGGAGAACCGCCGGGAGGCACCTGGTTGGTGCCGAGGCGGAATACGACGGCAGCCTTAGCTACTACAAACTCAAAGTCGCCGACATAGACCTTATCTCGGCAGGAGTTAGGGACGAAAACAAAGTTGAGGAGGTCATAACCGTCGAAGACAATTTTGAGAAGACATACAAGAAGTTCTTCTTGAACGAGGAGGAAGAATTA
>CAYZUF010000002.1:0-28029 GCA_964481645.1 uncultured Thermotogae bacterium | reverse complement strand
GGTTTCATCGTGGACAGGGTCCCCCCTCTCCGGGCGAAGGCAAAGAGGGCAAATGATGAGGACCTATGGCCATACCAGTTCGGATACTGGAATTTTGCCCGGGAAAACTCGGCGGTTTCCCTGACCGGAGCAAATATCGAGGAAGAAGTCCTGGTGGAGAAACAAGTAGAAGGATCGGAGACGAGAAAGATGGCCTTCAGGTACATCAACTTCCCGGACGGAGAGGGGAAAGCAGTAGTTGATGTCGGTGAGAGGTTGGGTCCCGAATCGCGGGAGGAGTTTACCGTCGAGTTTTGGTTCAGGCTACGAGAGGTGGAAGCAGGGGATATGGTCACCGGGGCCAACTGGCTCCTTTTCTTGCGTGATAACCGCCCCGTACTGAAGGGCCCTTCCGGAGGAGCAATTCTGAAGGGAAAAGAAGTCCCCAGCAAGTGCTGGACCCACCTCGGCTTGGTGACCGGCAAACACGCGGTTCGGCTCTACCAGAACGGAGTGATGGTCGATCGGACCGACTTGGCGTCCCTGCTGGAAATCGGGGAAAGAATGACCCTGGGGGGCGGTTTCCTTGGCCACCTGGATGAGTTTAGGGTGCAAAAGGGGGGACGGGAAAGGGAGTATCTCAACTACGATCGCCCGATTGACTATCTGCTCGGATTCCCCGTTCTCAGCTGGACCGAGAACAATTTCGGGGGGGAAGAACTGTGGTACTTCTACGGGGGATGGCTGGTTACCAATCTCTCCCTGAAAGAGGATAGCGGGAGGTACGCACTGACCGGAGAAAACCTAAAGCAGGTGGCTGACTTCCTTTTAGGAGAGGGCGAAAGCGAGCTTAACCCTCCTTCCGACCTGCCTTCGAACGTCGTCAAAAACTTGGAAAGACTTCGGGAAGTCGGCGAGGAAAACCCGGAAGCAAACCTGGAAGGAGGGGAAACAGCGGAGATAATCGAGGGCCTGGCTAGTTACCTCGATCTCCTCTAGCCCCGGCTCCCTTCCACCAGGTTATCAGTTCTTCCACCTCTCCGGCCTCTTCCTTCTTCTGGAGGTACTCCCCTATCAGCCTCCCGGACTCGGTCTCCAGGGATGGGATCGTGTTACGAAACCACTCCCGGGCCAGCGGCCAACCCTGCTGGGCGTACTCGAGTGCCTGGAAGATCAGATCGAGCAGGTCCGCGTCCCTGGCGATCCTTTTCACTTCTTCCGATTCCTCGCTTTCGTGGGTTAAGGCCCTCAGCCGGGCTTTTAGCTCTTCGGGGAGCCGGTCGGCCTGATCGGCCACTACTCTGGAGGAGAGGAAATCCTCCTTTTCCAGGTAGTCCTGGGCCAGCCAGTCGAGGTCCAGCGTTCTGGTCTCCGCTATATCGTGAAAGAGACAGTAGCCGGCCACCTTGAGTGGATTTTCCTCCTCCAGCTGGGCGAGGAAGAACCCCAGTGCTGCCGTGCGAAAGGAGTGCTCGGCCACCGATTCCGGATCGTTTATTCCCAATTTCGACCAGCCGCTCCTCGGGGTTCTCTTTAACTGTCCCAGTTCAAAGATGAACTTGAGGAAATCGTCCAATTCCCGCTCTTTCATGGGCCAACCTCCTTTCTTCTGCCCCTCGGCCTTTGTATGGACAAGACGGATTTTAGTTCTACTGGTGACGGCTTTCCTTGTGGGGATCGGGCCAGGGGACCAATATTTATCGATGATCGTGGTTAGGAATATCTTTGCTCAACAAAATGAATAAATCAACTAAATTCGCCGTTTTGGTGACGGCAATTCTCGTGGCTTTCTGGCTTTCTTCAACCAGCATCGGCCCGAGGACTTTCGTCAATATCACCGGGCCTGATCCCGGAGAAACCCGGGGAGAGACCAGGTCCATCAGGGGGGTCTACCTGCATTCGAGGGCCGTTTCCGTGGAAAATACGGATAACTGGGTGGAGAAGCTGAAGCGGTACGACTTTAACGGCGTGGTCATCAACGTGAAGAACGTCTCCGGTGAAGTTACCTACTCTTCGGAAGTCCCCACGGCCAGGGAGCTCGGCTCAGTCACCGGCAGGTTGGAACTGAAAGAGATACTGTCCCGGTTTCACCGGGAAGGGATTTACGTAATAGCCAGGTTGACCTGCTTCAAGGATCCGGCCATGGCCGCTCGCTGCTGCGGGGGCGGAGAGTGGGTCGATCCGGAAGATCGACGGGCTCAACGATACAACATTCAGTTGGCTAAAGAAGTCGCTCGGATGGGGTTTGACGAGATTCAGCTGGATTATATCAGGTACTCGGATGGCCCCGGGAAGATTGGCGGAGAGTACGCAGACAGAAGTGAAGTAATTGCGGGATTCGTGGAACGGCTGAGAGAGGAGATATCGCCCCGCGTCAAGCTGTCTTTGGACGTCTACGGTCGAACCATCTGGAACTGGAATAGCAAGAACATCGATCCCATCGGACAAAATTTAGATTACCTCTCAGAACACGCTGAGATCCTCTCACCAATGATCTATCCCTCGCATTACAGCAACCCGGATCTGGTTACTCAGCCCAAGAAGCTGGTCGACAAGGCATTGACTGTTGGAGGAAAGCGTTTATCCACCCATATCCGGCCGTTCATCCAGGGTTTCGACAGGGCGGTTCCCTGGAATATGGGACTGGTGGAGTATATTAGAGAAGAATTGAGGGCCCTGGCAGAACACGAAAAAGAGGGTTTTTTGGTCTGGAATCCCAGATCCGATTACGGAGCCCTCTGGGAAGCGGTGGCGGATGGCTGGAAGGTGGGAAGTTGAAAGCCCCTCGGTTGAAGCGAGGGGCTTCGTTGTTTGCACCCTAACTATTCTTCGTCGTCGCTGTTTTCCTGGAGTGCTGTATGGATCTTCCTTATCTTTTCATCGGCCCGGGCAAATATCGTCCCTTCTTCGTATTCCCCGTCCTTTAAGGTAGCTCCGGCCGGAGTATCGGTCAGAATTTCCAGTCCTTCGCTGACCGTCTCCACCGGATATATGTGGAAATCCCCTGCCTCTACGGCTTCTATGACTTCGTCGTTCAACATCAGATTATCCTGGTTTTTCCGGGGGATTATTACACCCTGGTCGCCGGTCAGTCCCTGTGCCTTACATACCTCGTAGAAGCCCTCGATCTTTTCCTTGGCTCCGCCGATCGGTTGTATTTCGCCCTTTTGGTTTACGGAACCGGTAACGGCGATTCCCTGGTTGATTTCCAGCTCCGCCAGGGAGGAAATTATCGCGTAAAGCTCCGTGCTCGAAGCGCTATCTCCGTCTATCTTAGAATAGCTCTGTTCGAAAGCTATATTTGCGGTCAAGGAGAGGGGCTTGTCGTAGGCAAATTTCCTGCCCAGGTAACCCTTGAGGATCATCACCCCTTTGGTGTGAGTGTTTCCCGAGAGGTCAGCTTCCCTGTCTATATTTACCACGCCCTCCTTCCCCGCGTAGACGTTGGCGGTGATTCGAGCGGGCTTTCCAAAGCTAAAGTCCCCGGTATTTAGCACCGACAGGCCGGTTATCTGGCCGACTTCTTCTCCTTCGGTATCGATAAAGATCTTTCCGCGGTCGATGTATTCGTGGATTTTATCCCTGATCAGCCCCCTTCTCTCAATCTTCTCTTCCATTGCCTTCTTGACGTGCTCCCCGGTGACGTAATCGTCCCCGTCCCTTTTGGCCCAGTAGCTGGATTCCTTTACCAGCTCCGTTATTTCGCTGAATTTGGTGGAGAGTTTCTCCTTGTCTCGAGCCATTTCGGAGGAGTATTCGACAACCTGGGCCGCTCCGGAATTGTGAAAGTGCCTGATTTCGGAGCTGTTTTCGACCTGGTCCTTGATGAACCTGGCGATCTTTATCTCTTCCTTTTCCTCCCAGTCCATCTCGAAGTCGAAGTCGGATTTTACATTGAACAGCTTCTGGAAGTCCTCTTCGAAGTTATTCAAGATATTGTAGATCCGTCTATTGCCTATCAGAACCACCTTGATGCTCAGGGGAACCGGTTCGGGTTGAAGACCCTTGGTGGAAGCGTAACCCAGCATCTGCGCCGGATCCTCGATCTTTATCTCCCCCTGGTTGAGAGCCGTTTTCAGCCCTTCCCAGCTCAATCCGTAGCGGAAGAGGTTCTTTGCCTTTAAGACGAGGTAACCTCCGTTGGCCTCGTGAAGAGCGCCCGGCCTGATCATGGTAAAGTCCGTGGACATCATTCCGAACTGGGCCTTCTTCTCGACAGCCCCGAACAGGTTGGGATAGGTTGCGTTGTCCTCGGTAACCACCGGGGCACCTTCCGTATCGGCGTTGTTGATGAGGACGTTTACCCGATACTTGACGAATTGGTCCTGTCCCGCGGTCATCTGGGCCATGGGCGCCGGCTGGTTGCCCGAGTTCTGGTTTGTGAAATCGTCTATGTTTTCCAGGATATCCTCTTTCACGTCGTGGAGGTATTCGACCGCTTTCTCGTTGTCCTTGTACTTTTCTTCCAGCTTGCGCAGCATCGGGTCCAAAAGAAACGAGATGGCTTCCTTCTTCAAATTCTGGATCTTCTCGTTCCTTTCTTCCTCGGCTTCCATGACCTTTTCCATGGTATCCTGGATTTTCTCCTGTAGTTCTTCCTGACGGCTCTCCAGCTTCTCCCTCTTTTCGTCTTCCATCTGACTGAATTGCTGCTGATCCATGGGCTCCCCGTTTTCGCCCCTGGGGACAGTATTCAATCCAAACGGGGTTCTCTGTAGGATGAATCCTCTTTCGGAAGCCTCTTCCTCCAGTTGTTCGAAGAGGGCCTTCTTTTTCTGGTTGAAGGACTGGTCGATTGCTTCCTTGCGCTTCTTGTATTCCCCGGTTTCGAAAGTGTCCGAGACTCCGTCCTCCAGATGCTCTATCAATTCGTCCATGTCTTCCTGAAATTCACAGCCCTTGCCGGCCTCCAGCCGGAGATACTGGGGTCGATCCGGGTTGTCGAAATTGTGGACGTAACATATATCCGGAGGCGCCTCTTCTTCCTTGCTTACCCGGGTCAGGAATTTATTTATTGCCGAATTCTTCCCCGTTCCCGGTTGTCCCGCCACGTAGATATTATAGCGGTTCTCGTCGTCTTTGACTCCCAGTCCCAGTTCTATGGCGTCCAGGGCACGATCCTGTCCGATTATCTCCTTTAGCGGTTCCAGTTCTTCGGTGGTCTGAAAAGAAAAATCATCCGGCGAACAAGTCCTTCTCAGGTCTGAACTTCCAAGTTCTCTTGTCATCATCAGTCCTCCTCTGGGCAATGGTAAAGGAGCGTATGGGTCAGTTCAATTGGGAAAGCTAGCCTTTTTGGACTACGTTAACCAGGTCCATGACTATCGGGGGCGCGGCTAACTGGCCGCCAACCCATTCCGTTTCCTTTCCTAGCTCTATGCCGTCCTCCAACAATTGGTATACGTTGCCGGCAATCATGGTATCCTTTACTTTACCCACGATTGCTCCATCTTCTATTTTATAGGCGACGGAGACGTTGTTGGAGAACTCTCCGGAGAGGAGGTTCCCCTGGCCCAGCCCCAGAACCTGATCCACGACCAGACCCCGGTCAATATCCGAAATCATTTTCCCGAACTTCTTCCTTCCCCTTCCTATCACCAGGGTGGTCGGACTGATTCCCGGAGGGGATCGGAAATCGGAGCCACCGATCAACCCTCCCTTTAGGCCGTTTCCCGTCGGCTCTGCCCCGGACTGCCCCGCGGTCTGCAGATCGTAGAGAAAATTCCTGACTTCCCCGTTCTCGATAAGCTTCACCTTGTTTACCGGGGTGCCTTCGTCGTCAAAGCTTCGCCTGCTGGGAGAACCTTCCATGGAACCGAAGTCCGAAAGGTCCAGTCGATCGGAGAAGAATCCTTCTCCTAGTTCTCCGGCCAGTGGGGAGGTCCCCTGGTAAACGTTTTTGCCGTTGAACCCGGAGAGGAGGGGGATCAGCAGGACCAGTGTCCCCCGGGGAGTGAAGATTACGGGATAAGTACCGCTACCTATCCTGCCCTCCCGTTCGGCCCACTTGACCTTCTGAATAATTTTCTCCAGGGGGACCGAGAGGTCGAACTGATCCAGTGTCCGCGCGGAACAGGATTCGTAAAGGCTAAATATGTCGTCTTCCTCCACCTTCTTTATCTGGAGGCTCAGGCTTAGGTTGGTCCGTTCTTCTTCTACCTCCAGGCCGTTGCTGTTCGCAATCCTGATGCGGGTCACCGACCTGGATAGATCGAGGTCCACCTCGAGATCCGGATCGAATTCTCGTAAACGGTCCACTGCCTCTTCCCCGTAGTCGATCAATTCGCTGGCGCTTAATTCCGTTAGTCTGGAGTCGTAAGTATCGACCCCCTTGGAACTGGAGGAGTCGGGGAACTCGAATCCCGCCTGGTCGCCGAACCCCGCTGTCTCCACGGCCCTATCGACGGCACTGGAGGTCTCCTCTAGGTCCGTGGTGGTAGAGAAACCGAGCTTGTCGTCATCGATCACGCGGAGAGCAGCCCCGGCCGTTTCCACGTGTTTTATCGACTCGAGTTCGCCGGAGCTAAACTTCACCGGGATGCTTCTGCCTCGGATTTCGTATACTTCGGCGTTGTCTGCACGTTTTTTTGCCCTATCCAGGAGCTTCATGATCTCCCTCCTATGGTTACCTCGTCGATCCGAATGTGAGGGGCACCGTCGGTGACCGGGAGGGGCATCTGTCCTCCTTTGCCGCACCCTCCGGCCGAGCCAATGATATCCAGGTCGTTTCCAATTCCCGATACGTTCTGAAGGGATTTAAATATATTTCCGCTCAGGACTACGTCCCGGACCATGGGCCCGACCTCCCCGTTCTCGATTAAATGTCCGTGTCCGGCGCTGAAGGTGAACTGTTCCAGCTGAGTCTGCCCGCCGTAGGCGTCCTTTGCGTATATTCCTCTATCGATGGAATCCAGCAATTCCTCGAAAGATTTCTCCCCCTCTTCGATATAGGTATTGGTCATCCGGACTATTGGTTCGTGGCGATAGGAAATTGCTCTCGCGTTTCCGGTCGGTTCCTCTCCCATTTTTTTCGCCGTCTCCCGGGAGTGGAGAAAGCTATTTAGCTTTCCTTCTTTGATCAGGTAGGTTTTTTTCTTCTTGACTCCCTCGTCGTCGAAAGGAAGGTTGCCTCGCCTCCCTTCGATGAAACCCTCGTCCACTACGTTTAAGTTTTCCGGCCCGAATTTCCTCCCCGGCGTCATCATCTCCTGGAGCCGGTCGTTTTTGTAGAGGTGATCGGCTTCGCAGAGGTGCCCAAAGGCTTCGTGAATGAATACCCCGGACAGCTTGGGATTGAGCAGGACTGTATACTCTCCCCCCTCTACGGGGTCGGCCGATAGAAGCGAGATGGCCCGGGAGGCTACCTCCCCTGCCATTTGCTCTCTGTCTCGAACCAGCTCGAATCCCGCCGCTTCTCCAATGCTGTCCTGGGCGGTTTGTATGTTGTCCTTCCCCCCCTTGGCAATGGCGACTAAAGCCAGCGTAACGTCGGGAATTTCCTGGTAGAGTTCGGTTCCTTCCGAGTTGAGGTAGGTCAGTTCCCGGAACGAATCGCTGTAAACGGCTTTAGTCGATTCGATACGGTCGTCGTAGTCGAGCATCTTCTGGTTATATCGCCCTACTACCTCCCGTTTTTCTCGCAGGGGTACTCCGTGGATGTCCCCCTTCCGGTTCGATTTTACTTCCTCTATCCTGGTTTCGACCGGGGCCAGTTTGATCCGCTCCTCCAGATGAGAGGCGGCCTCCTTCCCCACCCGATAGGCTTTTTTGGCCTTGTTCGCTATCTCGTCGGTCGAATTAAAGGTGGCGATGCCCCAAGCCCCCTGGACCAGAGTCCTGACGATTCCACCGACCTCTTCCGAAGAGTCGATATTGGTCAGTTTATCCTGCTCGTATTTAACGCTCGCCCTTTCTTCCTTTTCGATTCTTATCTCGGTAAATTCGCCCCTGCTCGCCTTCAATCCCTCTTTTATCTTCTTGCGCAAAACTCCCTCCTTTTGGTTGAGCTGTTAGAATATTGGTTCGGGGCTAACTATAATCAATGTCAATAAATTCAGCAAATTGTCGAGTCCGGAGGGGATGGGTTCAGAATTGGCCGGATTTATCGCCGACTCCTGCGGCTCTGGGGGGACCTGGATAAAGTAGGATCAATCCTTCGCCCCGTCCATGGAAAGAACGATGGGGATGGTGGTAAGCACCACCAGGAGGAAAACGCGAGGCTCCTTTCAAGGATTCCCGCGAGGGGGAGGTTAGTTTTGCAAAAAGCCCTTTGGTGGCTTATATTTGTTCGACCCCGGGGAAGGGTTCTTTTCCTCGGGCGGGAACCGGAGATGGAGCGTGCGTATCGAGCTAGATAGTTTTTCGAAGATCACTGTTCGGGCTCAAATGAATATTTTGGCGGTAGTTCTCTTCCTGGTTCTGTCCTTATTTGGCTTGGCGCTTATACCGATTGGCCTACCCGGGACCTTCGTAGTTGTAGCCGCTTCCGGGCTGGCCGGGCTGCTGACCGGCTGGAATTCCGTCGGCCTGGTCCTGTTTCTCTTCTTCCTCGGGCTGGCTATCCTCGGGGAGGTTACCGATTACCTGTTTAGCGTAATCAGCGGCAAGAAATTTGGGGCCAGCCGGGCGAGCCTGGGAGGGTCTCTCGTTGGGGCAATTGTCGGCTCGATCCTGGGCCTCCCGGTTCCGGTGGTTGGTAACCTGGAGGGGGCCTTCCTCGGCGCCTTTGCCGGGGCTTTCCTGGTCGAAATGATAAGGGGAAACGAAGTCACCCGGGCGATGAAAAGCGGGGTAGGTGTACTGCTGGGGAAGGTCTTTGGCTCAATCTTCAAGGTTTCCATAGCTATGGGGATAATCGTAAAGGTGACCATAAGCTTGATTTGAGTTCCGGATAGGAGTTAGGAGGAATATTTCTTTAAATGAAGAAATTCGAGCTGAAGAATTACGAGGCAATCTTCGTGGACATGGACGGGGTAATCGTGATGTCGAACCGGTTGATTCCGGGGGCCGCCGAGGGTTTGCGGGGATTGGGTGAGTTTGGAGAACTGTATATCCTCTCCAATAACTCGACGAAGTCCAGGGAGAAGTTCGCGGAGAGACTGGCCGATCTCGGCCTGGAGTTCGAAGCGGGGGGGATCATCAACAGCGCCTACGTGCTCGCCCGGTACGTGATGGAGCTCAGGGGGATTACGAAAGCCTTCGTGGTTGGCGAAGAAGGACTGGATCGAGAGCTGGAGGAGGTTGGTCACCGGATCGTGGAGCCAAAAGAATCGGAGATAATTGCCGTAGGGATGGACAGGGGTATCACTTACGACAAGCTGGACCGGGCCCTGACGGGATTGCTCTACGGCGCCCGGCTTTACGCGACCAACAGCGACAAAACGTTTCCCACCCAGGACGGAGAAGCACCGGGGGCCGGGGCGTCGGTGGGGGCGATGAGGGGTATGGGTTTCGAGCCGGAGAAAATCGTGGGCAAGCCCTCGAAGGTGGCCGCGGAAGTCGCGATGGAGGTAGCGGGGGTGGACGAGCCGGATAAATGCCTGGTGGTGGGAGATAGGCTGGAAACGGATATACTGATGGCCAACAGGGAGGGAATGGATTCCGCGCTGGTGCTGACCGGAGTGGAAACGAGGGAGAGCGCGGAGAATAGCGATATAAAGCCCACCTACGTCTTCGAGGACCTGCGGGACCTGGTTCCCCCCCTATGATAGACCCTAGTAGCTGTTGACCCCGGTAAAGTCCAAGCCCCCGTCCACCAAAGCGGAGAAATTCGGGTTAGCTGATCGAACAGGTGCTCCAGCCGCACTCGACGCATTTATTGCAGCCCCCCTCGTGGACCACCTTCCCGCCACATTCGGGACACTCTTCCACTGGCTCCCCCTGGTTTAAAGGATGCGTTTGGTCTTCCTCGAGGAGATCCTTGTTTTTTGGTTTTTCGCCTTTTTGTACCTCGTAAAAGTCGAGTGATTCCCAGTACTTGGACTTTTCGGAAGAATTGCCAAACTGTTTATCGAGATACTCCTTTACGTAATCGCTTGGCTCCAGGTTCCTTTCCTGTGCCTTCTCGCCCTCCATGTTCAGGACCTGCCGGGACTTTGAACCGTCTCTGTAGACGGTCAGCCCTTTCAATCCGAGCTTGTGGGCGAGGAGGAACGAATTCAGGATATCGTCCGGAGTGGCGCTACTGGGCAGGTTGATCGTCTTCGAGATGGAGGCCGTAACCCAATCCTGCCAGGAGGCCTGGGCCATCAGGTGGTCGGTATAGTGAATATCGAGCGCGGTGACGAATACTTCCTTCATCTCTTCCGGTATCTCTTCCAGTCCGCTCAGACTTCCGTAGTTCTCGTTAATCTTCTGAAGTATCTGGTCGTCGTAGATTCCCCTTTCTTTCAGCTTTTCCTCGAAGACCTCGTTGGCGTAGTAGAAATCCCCGGCAGTGACGTTTTTTTCGTAAGCAAGCGAGAACTCGGGCTCCACGCCGTGAGAAGTGTCGGCGATCATGGAAATACTTCCGGTGGGAGCTATGGTGGTAGTCATTCCGTTTCGTATTCCGTGAGTCCGTATCTTTTCGATGAGAGAGTCCCAGTCCTTTCGGTGGTCTTCACGTTCGTAGTATCCGGCGACGGGTATCCGACCCTGCGGATAGCCGGATTCTTCGTAGATAGGGAATACTCCTCTCTCCTTGGCCAGTTCCACGGACTCGTCCAGGGAGAAGTAGGTGAGCGATTCCCCCAGTTCGTCCATCATCCTGTAACCCCGAGCCGAATTGTAGGGAATCCCTAGATCGTAAAGGAGGTTGGAGAGTCCCATAACTCCCAGCCCCACCTTCCTGGTTTCCTTGGTGGCTTTTTCGATCTTGTCCAGGGGAAAGTTGTTCATGTCCAGAACGTTATCCAGGAAATGGGTCGCGTCCCGGATCGTCTGCTCGTATTCGTCCCAGTCGAAACCCTCTTCTCCAAGCAGGTTGTGAAGGTTGATAGAACCCAGATTGCAGGACTCGTACTTGTAGAGAGGCTGCTCGCCGCAGGGATTTGTCCCCCTGATCTTCCCCTTGGCCGGTTCCAGGACGTTGTATTCGTTTATCCGGTCGAAGAAAACCATCCCCGGATCCGCTGATTCCCAGGCCGAATGGGCGATTAATTCCAGCAGTGCCTTGGGGTTTTCGCGGGAGGCGACCTGTTCCGTGCGAGGATTTATCAGCTCGAATTTCGACTCCCCTTCGTCCTCCAGAGCCTCCCAGAAGCTCTCAATCGTCCCCACCGAGATGTTGAAGTTCTCCAGCTTCCCTTCCTTTTGTTTGATGTTTATGAAGTCCTTGATGTCGGGATGATCTATATTGATTATCCCCATGTTCGCCCCGCGTCTTTTGCCTCCCTGCTTGACTACGTCGGTGACCGTATCGATGATCCTCATAAAGGAGATCGGTCCCGAGGCGACTCCGGAAGTGGAAGCAACTATGTCACCCTCGGGTCTCAGGTTAGAATAGTTTATCCCCACTCCTCCCCCGCTCTGGAAGATCAGGGCCGCGTCCTTGGAAGCGTCCATGATCGCCCCCATGTCGTCCTCCATGGACAGGACGAAACAGGCACTTAACTGGCCAAGTCGGGTTCCCGCATTCATTAAAGTCGGGCTATTGGGGAGGAATTTTTGACTGACCATCAGGTCGAAATACGTCTGCCAGTTATCGTCGTACTTGTCGAAGTAACCTTCGTCCATAAGATCCAGAAAGCCGGAGAAATTCACCTTCATGTAACCGTCTTCGGCGAGTTCGATAAATAGTTCGACCGTGGACTTGAAGCTCCACTGGTTAATGTAGTGATTTGCGAAGTTATAGCGATTTCCGTAGTCCCGGAAAGATGAGAGATTTTCTTCCGCATCACTGGTAGAAACTGAAGAACCGGCCTTTTCGTCGAAGACCCGTTGATCCCGTAGTAGATCGGGTACCGTGACGTTAGTGGCCACTCTCTCGAAAAGCTCCACGGGAGATTCGACTATCTTTCCTTCCTGATCCCTGAGCAGGTACCGAGAGGCCAAAACTCGGAGGGCCTTGAGGCTAAACTTTTTTCCTATGCTCCCAATCTGCGCTCTATTGAGAAGCTTCTCCTTTTCCCGCCGTTTTTGCCTGTGTTCCTGACGGTAAAGAATGTAGGCTTTTGCGGTAGAGTAGTGACCCTCTTCAATTAGGACCTTCTCGACGGTATCCTGAATGTCTTCGACTTCGGGGAATTCCTCTTCGGCTAGTTCGACGCCCCCGTAGATTTCTTCCAGATCCTCGGTTACCTTTTCCGCCAGCTCCCCCGCTTTGCTCTCTGCCCCGGAACCGGTTGCCTGAGCCGCTTTCGAGATTGCATCCTTAATCTTGGTTTGATCGAAATCGACTATCGAGCCATCTCTTTTCTTGACTTTCTTGATTTCCACTTTTTTGCCACCTCGGTATAAATAAAGTTTATTCATCGACAGGTTTGAAACAAGCCAATAATTATCCCGGTATATATCTTATAAGACCGTCTGACCCGTCAACCCAGGGGGGTTTGGCCTTAAAATTACCTCCTACCGGGAAGTCAAGAACCCCGCAGCAAGCTACGGGGCTTGTAAAAAACCATTTAACCACATACTTCGGTCTTTTACAAAAGAAGACCCAGCAGTCAATCGAGCCAAGCTCTCGGTAATGCACAGAATAAGAAAGATCTAATCGTACAACAGCCAGCCATTCTTAAGAAAGTCAGCCTCGATTGACTGCTGGACAAAAACCAGCCGATTCCTCCCCGCAGCAAGCTACGGGGCTTCCTCGGCAAGTTTTGGTGAAGGGTTTCGGAAGTTGTCCTGCCCCCACCCCTGCTTTAAACTTATCCATAACATGACCCAATACTACGTGGAGACTGATGGGAAGTTATACCTGGTCGAGGAAAGGGGAAGACTGGTATTCCCTCGCTCCAGGGATCAAATCCCCTTCGAAATTCGACCCCGGAAGAAGATGGTGGTAGAAGGCGAGGAAGTCGTATATTCGGAACCGATCCTTCCCGACCACCCCCACAGCTGGTTAAATAAGGAGGAAATCCCCTCTTTGGACGAGGTATCCCCGACCGTGAGAAAGGCTGTCAACTATTCCCTGCCTCGGCTGGTCGTGGAGGCCGTAATACAGGATTCGGGGAAGGTGCTTTTGGTCAAACCCTCCAGGGGCTACAACGAGAACTCCTGGACGCTGCCCGGCGGCTTTCTGGTCTACGGCGAGACCCCGGAGGAAGCTGTGGTTCGTGAAGTGGAAGAGGAAATCGCCGTCAGGCCCCGGGTAAAGAACCTGTTGAACGTATTCAGCGCCATCGGGACCAAGAATAGCTATCAATGGGTACTATTTTACTATGCTGCTGAAGTACCGGGAGAGAAAGATGAACTTCACCCTAGTCACGAAGTAAAAGAACTCAAGTGGTTTAAACTTGATCGAGTCCGGGAAGCCATTGAGAGCCCGCTGATGCGCAGGGGATTTGAGGGAATTACTCCCGACCGAGACCCATAATTTTTGGCCAGAACCACCCCGCTAACCCTTGGGGTAATTCCGGTTCCGAGGGTTTAGCTAACCGACAGTGACCTCTGAAAAGCTCCTGGATACCCCGGGAGGCTTACCGCGAGTAGAGGCTTTTTTTCAGGAGCTTAAAGTTATTCATCGATGACTGTAAGGATGAAATCTTTTCCGTCAGAGATGAAGTTATCTTCGAGAATTTCTCGTCGTAGTAGTCTTTCACCAGTTCCGTGGCCCATTTCTTGCCGACCTTCTCTTCGTCCAACGTCCTGGTTTTCTGGCTCAACTCTTCTATCCTCCGGTTCAGGCTAGCGTGTAGTTCTTCGATTCCCCCCTCCAGGGAGTCTCGTGCTTCCTGCAGGGTCTCGATTTTCTCCTGAAGGTTGTTCGTTATGCCGGTCAGCTCCTGCTTCAATGCCTCTCTCTTCTCGTTTAACCCCTCCAGGGAACCTGTCAGCTCTTTTTGGGTAGCTTCCACGGACGTTAACCGTTGATGGAGAGATCGATCTTTCTCGGCCAGCGTGGTGACCTCGTCCTCCAGTTCCGCGTCGAGGTCCTTAAGGTGGTCTTCCAGGGATGCTTGCTTATTGAGAGCTTCTTCGATTCTCTCCTCCAGTTTCTGATTGGTCTGGACTATCTGTTTGGCCAGAGAACCCGTCTCGGAATCAATCCTGTCCACCCTTCCTTTCAATTTCTCAAGAGAAGACCCGGTCTCCTCGATGAACCCGTTCAATTTCTCGCGAAGTTCGGCGTCCACGTTGCCGAGCTGGGCAAGGTCACTCTCCACCTTTTCCTTCAAATCGTCTAGCTGGGTGGAAAGATCCGTATCCCGTTCCTTAAGACGGGCGATCTCGCCCTCGATCATGGCGCTGAATTCCTCGTAGTTGGTGGCGAGAGAAGAAAGTTTCGACTCCAGAGCAGAGACCCTCTCCCGGAGGTTCTCGTTTCTGGCCTTTAACTTCGAAACCCTGGAATCGAGGTCATCTTTCACCGAATCCAGGTCGGATCTCAGCTTCTGGTTCTCCTCGGTCAGCGCACCGATCTTCGTCCGTAAGTTTTGGTCCGCCGCGGAGGAAGATTCCTTCAACTCTTCAATTTGCGTACGGAGTTCTTCGGAAACCCTGCCTATTCTTTCCTCCAGACCGGTCAAGTTGGATTCCAGCCCTTCCGTGACTTTCTCTAACGAGGATATGTCTTGCTGGAGGGCTTCGTCATTTCCGGTGGTCGCTTGTTTGAGCTCCGTGAGCCGGCTATCCAGGTCGCTGGTCTCCTGAGTCAAATCTTTCCTCAACTTCTCAAGCCCGGTTTCCAGTGTTTCGTTTTTGCTCTCCATGGCGTGGAGTTGGGTTTGAATCCTCACGTCTCCTTCCCGGGACGCCTGTCGGACCCCCTCTAGCTGATCGGTTAACTTGCCGGATAATTCATCGAGGTCGCCGGAAATGGCATCGAGTTGCTCTACTGCTTTCTGGTGTTCGCCCTTTAGCTGGTTATACTTTTTCTCTAGCGAATTCAGGCTCGACTCGAAGTTCCGGTCAGTATTTTCCAGCCCGGAAACCCGGTCCTTCAAACTGGTCAGCTCTTCCAGTTGCGCGTCCAGACTCTTATTGAGGGCGGCGGATTTTTCCCGGAGCTCGCTTATTTTTTCCATCAGGTTTTCTTCCAGGGAGTTCATGGTGGACTGAATTTCCTGGTCAGTTGCGGTGAGCTCGGAGAATCTCGATTCCGTCTCTTTCTGGACCCTGTTTAGCTCCTGGGTGAGGTCCGAAGTCACTTCCTTTAGCGTGGAGTAGTTATCCTCCAGGAGACCGATCCGTTTGCTAGCGGATTCCAGGTCCGATCCCAGGTTTTCGACCTTTTGTTCCAGCTTTCCGGTCCTGGAGCTTAGAGTCTCGACCCGATCTGTCAGCCCGGTCCTTATTTCCTTAATTTCCTGGTTGAATTCTTCGACGGAGCCACCGATCCCGCTGAACCTGTCTACCAGTTTCTGGTTCGTCTTCTGGAGCTCGGTTATTGCCTCCTTTTGGTCGCTGGTGGCCGACCCCAGGTCCCCCAGTTCCTGTTTTACCTCCTCGGTTTTAGTGGTTAAAGAACCGATCCTCCCGTTAAAACTTATTCCGACGAACAGCAAGCCTCCTATCAAGGCCAGGATAGAACCGTAAATAACGATCTTGCTAAATCTTGTCATATAAAATCCTCCCCTTTATGAGCCCGGAGATAACAACCACCTTTGCCAGAACTCACCTTGAAAGCCCCCAGCTTACCGGGGTTCCTGGCTCTCCCCGAAGCGGGGCCCTTCGCTGTTTTTTGCCGAAGGTTAGCCGGCCGGAGCGAATAAGTACCCCAGCGGACGGCCTTGTCCGGATACTCCCGGAAAAGCCAACCTGGACACACTTGCAAAAGTTGTATTTGGTAGCTCCATTCCACTCTACATTATGGGTACTTTGAGTGATTTGTCAAATATTCCCCGCAGCTAGTCGATAATCCCTGAAACGCCGGGCCCCGGTGGGAAGTGATCGCCCGGCTCAAGACCAACCAGAGTGGACCCGTAATCGGGAGAGGGTGGCCCGTACTTTCGGACCGAGATAGTTGGTGTGGGAGGATTGGGGAACGATGAAGACCATCTTTAGAGGTTCTTGTTCGGGGTTCGTCTGTACTTTGGCGATCGAGTGCGGAAGCTGTGTCTCCAGGTTACGGGGAAAGGCGTGATTTGGCCGGGATAATACCGCCCGCTATAGGGATGACCCGAGGATAGTCACTACAGTAAAACTACTTTCCCCCGGTTCTTCTCCAGTAGTCCTTCCTCTTCCAGCTGGCCCAGACTACGGGTGACCGTTTCCTCGGTCATACCGGCCATCTCGGCCAGCTCCTTGCGGGTGAGGAAGCCTATGGCCTCGCCCTCCTCGGTCTCTTCTCCCAGAGGGGCCAGCTTCCGGAGGATGGAATGGATCCTCTCCTTGGCCGATAGGGAAATCTGGTTCTGAAGGGTCCGGTCCCGGGACTGCAGCTCGTCGGAGATCATGTCCACCACGTCGAGAGCCAGTCCGGGGTTATTCATCAGCCTGTCTCTGAAGGGATCGCGCAGGACCTCCTGAAGGGTGGTGCCGACTAGGGCCTTGGCGGTGCAGGGCTGGTTGACGACGGACGAGGATAGGTGAAAGGTGGAAAAGATATCGCCGGTTAAAAGTATCTGGTATGTTAGTAGCTTTCCGTTGGGTATCCTCTGGGACTGAGAGACCCCGCCGGCCAGGATTCGGTATATCTTGTTATCCGGCTCCCCTTCCTTGTATATCGTTTCTCCGTGCTCGTAATCGACCTTCGCTCCTTCCGTCTCCACCAGGCAATCGAAGAGCTCGGCGAGGCTGGAATACTCGTTATCGTTAGTCATCTTTTGGTACGCCCGGGAGGATTTGAACCCCCGACCTACGGATCCGCAATCCGTCGCTCTCATCCACTGAGCTACGGGCGCATGGTAACTGGCGGAGGAGGTGGGACTCGAACCCACAGGGCCATACGGCCTTACCGGTTTTCGAGACCGGCTCCTTGCCAAATTCGGTCACTCCTCCGTGTACGATTCTATAGTAGTGCCGAAAGTTCTTTAGTTCAAGCCGGTCTCCGTTTCGAAGTGTCGGCTGGGTGTTTACGGAAAACGGTTTTGAAACCCCCAGCGACTCCATTCTCGCTGAACTATTTAGAAGATCGGAGGAGCCGACTTCGTATTTCGTTTGGTTTGTCCGACGACTCTCCCGTCCAGAAATTGTAAAACTCTCCCTTCGTTGCTAAAATAGCTTCTGGTGCAAGTAACCATGAAAAGGAGGGGAAGATGTCGATACTAATCGATGGTTCTTCGAACGTACTCGTTCAGGGCATTACGGGTGGGGAGGGGAAGTTTCACAGTTGCCGCATGCAGGAGTACGGAACGAACGTAGTGGCCGGCGTAACGCCGGGCAAAGGAGGAGAGGAAGTAGGCGGGGTTCCCGTCTTCGATAGCGTAAAGCAGGCGAGTTCGGGCCCCCGAATCGACGCCTCGGTAATCTTCGTCCCGGCGAAGTTCGCGAAAGATGCCATTCTCGAGTCCGTGAGTAACGGGATAGAACTCGTGGTCTGCATAACGGAAAACATACCGGTTCATGACATGGTCGAGGTTTACCGTTACGTAAATAGCTGCACCGGATCGAGGTTAATAGGTCCTAACTGTCCGGGGATCATTTCCCCCGGACAGAGCAAGGTCGGTATAATGCCCGGAGACGTTTTTAGTCCGGGAAGGGTGGGCATAGTTTCCCGGAGCGGGACGCTCACTTACG
Organism: uncultured Thermotogae bacterium; assembly: GCA_964481645.1. GTDB lineage: Bacteria > Bipolaricaulota > Bipolaricaulia > M55B111 > M55B111 > JAGXLP01. The sequence continues at coordinate 10,233 of CAYZUF010000002.1, read as the reverse complement.
AAATTTCCTCCGAGCTGACCGACGCCGGACTGGGCCAATCCACCGTCATCGGGATTGGAGGGGATCAAATCGTCGGCACCGGTTTCGTCGAGGTCGTATCCAGGCTCGACGACGACCCCGAAACCGACTTAATCGTCATGGTTGGGGAAATAGGTGGTTCCGCGGAAGAAAGGGCGGCCGAGTTCATCTCGGAAGAGGTCTCCACCCCTGCGGTTGCCTACATTGCCGGGTTTAGTGCCCCCAGAGGCAAAAGGATGGGACATGCGGGCGCGATAGTTTCGAGCGAAGAGGGAACGGCCGAGTCAAAGGCGGAGGCTCTAAGAGATGCGGGAATCCCGGTTGGTCAGAGCCCGGCTGAACTGGCGCATCTGGCCGTGGAGGCTTTAGGCTAACGAGGACCGGTACGAAAGAAGGGCTAGCGCCTTCCCGCCCCGATAATTGCCTCGGCCCCGCCTTCGAGCGAGTCGGTGGCCGAGATCCCGTTCTCCTGCAATATCCTCCTACCCTCTTTCTCGTTAGTTCCGGTTAGTCTGACGACCAATGGTAGATTACCCTCCGTATTCTCGAGGGCTTTCACTATACCGCTGGCTATTTCGTCACAGCGGGTAATTCCCCCGAAGATATTCACGAAGACACCTTCCAGACCCTCTTTTTCTGTGACTATCTCGTAAGCCTCTTCCATTAATTTGGCGTCAGCACCCCCGCCGACGTCGAGGAAGTTGGCGGGTTCACCACCCTTCTGGCTCAGCACGTCGAGAGTCGACATGACCAGTCCGGCGCCGTTCCCTATTACCCCGATACTTCCGTCCAGTTCGACGTACTGGAGGCCGGCCGCTTCGGCTTTTCTTTCCAGTCGCGTTTTGTCGCCCCCTTCGATCCCCTCGGGAAGTATGTCTTCTATTTTTTCGGAAGCCCCCGTGTCGTCGTCTATCTTGACCTTCGAGTCGAGCGGGAGCAACTCTCCCTCTTTGGTCAGGGCAACCGGATTTATTTCTACCAGAGTCGCCCCGTAGTCCTGATAGGCGGAAAAGAGCTTTTCCACAAGTCCGTAGAAATCCCCGAAGTGCTCTTCCCTTACTTCGGCCCGGTAAAGCAGTTCTCTTATCACGTGCGGTTGTAAACCGATAAGGGGGTCGGGAGATACTTCGTGGATGGATTCCGGATTTTCCGCGGCTACCTCTTCGATGTCGACGCCGCCTTCCGGCGAAAAGATTATCACCGGACCCTTCCTCTCGCGGTCCAGCAGAACGGAGACGTAGTATTCTTTCTCTATATCGACCTTTTCCACGAGCAGTACCCTGGAAACCCTCTCGCCTTTCAGGTCGGAACCGAGAAGTTCTTCCGTGGCGCTCCTGGCTTCCTCGGGGGTATCCGTTATCTTCACGCCACCGGCTTTCCCCCTTCCTCCTACCGGTACCTGAGCCTTGGCTACCGATTTCCCGTTCAGTTCTTCCCTGGCTACCCGGTAGGCTTCCTCGCCCGATTTGACGACCTTACCGCGGGGCAGGGGGACCCCGGCTGCCTCCAGAAGCCTCCTGCCCTGGTATTCCAGTAACCTCATGACGACCTCCTTCTGGTTTCGATTCGATCTATTTTAGTTCTCTACCGTTAGAATAATAAACCGATTAGCGGTTGCAGTACAAAATATCCGAAGACGGTGACCAGGACCAGTGCGATCAGGTTCAGGCCGAATCCGTTCTTGACCATCTGAGGAATCGTCACGTGGCCGGTGCCGAAGACGATCGCGTTCGGCGGCGTCGCCACGGGCAGCATGAAAGCACCGGAGATTCCAAGTATTGCGGGGATTGCAAGCACAAGGAACTCGATCTCCATCGCGGCAGCAAGGGGAACGAGAACGGGCAGCATCATTGCGGCGGTTCCAGTGTTGGAAGTCAACTGTGTCAGGGCGACCATCAGCCCAATTACCAGGAGCAGGAAGAGAAACAACGGTAGGTGGGTGAACCAGTCAAGTCTACCCGCCAGCCAGGTTGCCAGGCCGCTTTCCTCGATTCCTTTTGCCAGCGCCAGGCCGCCTCCGAAGAGAATAAGCGTCCCCCAAGGAATCTTTACCGCCCATTCCCAGTCCAGGGCGAATTCACCCTCGCCCAGGTCGATCGGTATCATGAATAGCAGCAAGGCCATAGCTATACCGATCGTAGCATCTCCAACCATGGGAAGGTAGGGGGAGATGAGAAAGCTCCTGATTATCCAGAGAAAAGCCGTCAGGGCGAAGACGGCCAGCACCCTTCGCTCGCCTTTACCCATCGGCCCCAGGCTCTGCAGCCTCTCCTCTATCATCTCGCTCCCTCCGGGAATGTTCTCCATATGGATCGGGCTGCTTATCCTGGTGAGGTACCACCAGGCCACCGGAAGCAAAATTACCACAATTGGTATCCCGACGATCATCCAGTTCAGAAAGGAGATATTTTGCCCCAGGTTTTCCTCCATGAAGGCAGCCAGGAGGGCGTTCGGCGGAGTCCCGATTATCGTGCCCATCCCTCCGATGTTACAGGCGTAGGCAACCCCGAGCATCAGTGCCACGCCAAAGTTCGTCTCCAGTTTACCCTTTGTTTCTTTCTCCTTGCTTGCCTTGTCGACAAAGGAAACCACCGCCAGGCCGACTGTCGCCATCATCATTGCTGTTGCCGTGTTGGAAATCCACATGGAAAGGAACCCGCTTGCGACCATGAAGCCAAGGATCAACCTCCTGGGGCCCGTTCCGATCCCCCGGATAATGTAAAGAGCAATCCTTCGGTGCAGTTCCCACTTCTGCATTGCCACGGCGATCAAGAACCCTGCCATGAACAGAAAAACCAGCCTGTGCCCGTACTGGGAGGCTACGTCGCCGGTATTCATTATCCCGAAAGCCGGAAAAAGTACGAGCGGCAGAAGCGATACGGCCGCAATTGGCAGGGCTTCGGATACCCACCAGGTCGCCATCAGTACGGCAATTGCCAGGGTACGCTTGGCTGCCGGGCTGTGAATTTCCAGCGGAAGGATTAATATCAGGACGAAGAAAAGGAGGCCAAGTACGAATCCAATCCGCTGTCTGAATCCAAAGGAATCCGATACTGAATCGTCTTTTAGCAAAGGGATCGATCACCGTCGTTTTACTTCGTTTCCAGGGCTTTCATCGAATTACGTCAACTCTTCAGGAAAACCTCATACATGGTGAGGGTAAGTATGTCTTTCATCAACCGTGAAAGGGGCTATCATCTCCGGATTAAACCACCCAGGATTTCGGTTGCTTGCCGGTTTTACAGGGAATTTAGCTCCCTGGATAAGGTCCGATCGACCCGCTCCGAGATTTCCCGGTGGATGGAATCACCGTTCGAGTCCATCGTCACGAGCAGGGGGCCGAACTCGACGACCTTCAGCAACCAGACCGCCTCCGGGACCCCGAGTTCTTCGAGGTAGAAGACTTCGACTACTTTTTCTACGGAACCGGCCATGAGGGAGCCCGCGCCTCCGGTGAACTGGGCGTAGACTCCACCGTGTTTCTTTAACGCTCCGGAGGTATCTTCTCCCATCCCGCCCTTACCGATGAATATCTTCGTGCCGAACTCTTCCATGAAATCCGGCTCGAATATCTCCATCCTGATGCTCGTCGTGGGGCCGGCCGAAACTACCTCCCAGTTTCCGTCCTCTTCCTTCATCACGGGCCCACAGTGAAAACAGGGATAAGCCGAGAGATCAAAGGGCGGTTCCTCTCCGGCTTCTCTCAGATCCAGGAGCTTCTCGTGGGCGGCGTCTCGAGCGGTGAATACCTCGCCGGTTATCTTAAACGGCTCGTTTACCCTTAATTCCTTTACTTTTTCCGGATCGAGAGGCGTTTGCAGGACTTTCATTCTTCCACCTCCTCGACTCTTCCTTCCGGAGTAACCTGCAGGGAAATCCGCCTGTTTGCCCAGCATTGAGGAGTTACCGCGACGGGGAAGGAGGCGGGATGCCGATAGTCGTATTCTATTTTAACGTCCAGGACGGTGGTTTTTCCTCCGACTCCCATGGGTCCAACTCCGAGGTTGTTTGCTCTTTCTTTTAATTCTTCTTCCAGATCGGCGATTGCACTTTCTTCGTGTCGCTCACCGACCGGCCTCAACAACGATTCCTTGGCGAGGTCCATGGATATCGAAGCCGAGCCACCGAGTCCGATTCCCACAACCGTCGGCGGGCAGGGCTTGCCCTCCATTGAGGCAATCCTTTTTAGGACGATCTCCTTGACGCCGTCGATTCCCCGGCCGGGAGTCATCATCTTAAGCTGGCTCATGTTGGTGCTGCCACCGCCTTTCGGCAGATAGGTTATTTCGAGTTCATCACCTTCCCCGATTGACCAGTTTATCCAGGGGATCGATTTGCCCGTGTTGTCGCCCGGGTTCTCTCCGGAGATCGGGTGGACGGTGTTGGGGCGGATGGGCACTTCCTTTGTTGCCAGCCGGACTCCCTGCCGGATACCCTCCTTGATTTCCCCGAGTTCTTTTATTCCGGGGTAATCAGTTCCGACGCGGATATAGAAAGTTGGTGTACCGGTATCTTGGCAGATCGGAACTCCTTCTTCCTCACCTATCTTCACTGCCTCCAGCATGGCTTCGAGCTGTACCCTGGCGCCGTTTTCCTCCTTATTCCTGGCTTCTTTTAAGGCCTTCAGGGTTGGTTCGGGGAGCGTCGTAACGGCTTTTCTTATCGGTTCGACCAGCTCCCGGGCAAGCTCCTCCTTATTCATAGAAGGTCACCTCGTTTTCGTGAAGGGGGTTTTTACTCCTCCGGTGGTTCCTCGATCAGGCCTTCCTCCATGGCCTTCTGGGTCCACTCCCTCGCCTTCTCTATCCTCGACCGGGCCGATTCGGCTAGTTCTTTCTCGGTCATTTCGTTTCGGGCTATGCCCTGTTCAATTGCTTTTCTTCCTACGGCGACGGCCTGGTTTATGAAGACCTCCCATTCGTCCATGTTCGGGACTACGTACTCCTCGTGTAGACCCTTTTCTTCGGCCGTATCCGCTATGGCGTGGGCGGCCGCGATTGCCATCTCGTCAGTTATTGTCTCCGCATTTACGTCCAGGGTACCCCGGAATATTCCAGGAAAGCCGATGGAGTTGTTGATCTGATTTGGGAAGTCGGAGCGTCCGGTGCCGACGATCCTCGCACCCGCTTCCTTTGCCTTCCAGGGCCAGATCTCAGGGATCGGATTGGCGACGACGAATACTACCGCGTCGTCGTTCATCATTTCAATCCATTCTTTCTTAATCGTATCTGGACCGGGTGCAGAGGCAGCAACCAGTACGTCGGTATCGCGGATTGTCTCCTTCAGGCCGCCGGTTCTGCCTTCGCCGTTCGTCTTCCTCGCCAGTTCCCACTTGTACGGATTGACTTCTTTGTTCTCTTCCAGGTCCTTCCGGCCTTCGTGTAGAATCCCCGTGCTATCGGCCATTATCACGTTTTCCGGAGGAACCCCCGCAGTGAACATTACCCGGGTTAGTGCGACGTTGGCAGCGCCGGCGCCGATTATGGAATACCTAGTTTTTTCCAGCTCCTTGCCGATGATCTTGAGCGAGTTGATGATCCCGGCCAGTTCAATCGAAGCGGTACCCTGCTGGTCGTCGTGCCAGACGGGAATGCTCATTTCCTTCCTCAACCGGTCGAGGACCTCGAAGCACTTGGGCTTCGCGATGTCCTCGAGGTTGATCCCGCCAAAGGTCGGCTGAAGTATCTTTACGGTCCTTATGATCTCCTCGGGATCGTTCGTATCCAGCGTGATTGGGAAGGCATCTATACCGCCCAGGTATTTGAACAACAACGCCTTCCCCTCCATGACGGGGAGTCCGGCTTCCGGGCCGATATTACCGAGGCCGAGAACCCGGGAACCGTCCGATACTACGGCAACGGTGTTGGCCTTGTTGGTATGGTCGAATACCTTTTCCGGTTGCTCCTCTATCTCCCTGCAGGGTTCGGCAACTCCGGGGGTATACCAGATCCCGAAGTCCTCGAAACTCCTTATCGCGCACTTGGGGTTGGTCTGGATTTTGCCCCTGTAAAACGGATGAAACTTGAGAGCGTCCTTCCCGGGCTTTTCCGCCTTTTTCAGCAGCTCCTCTTCGCTTATTTCCTCGCTTATTTCCTCCTCCATGTTTACCCTCCTTGATATTATCTCCGACCGTCCAGGTAGCTATCCGCCACGTCACAGTAGGTAGGTCGGTCTGTATCAACGAACTCTCCGACGATTATCTCGGATTCCGGATCCCGTTCTATCTCGGCCTCCGCCGGATCCGAACCGTGCTTGATTATCGCTCTGTTCTGGTAGCTTTTCAGCTCGTCTATCCCCTCGCCCAGATCGTTCTTGCGCCCGTAACCGGTGGGGCAGGGTGACAGGATCTCAATGAAGGAGAACCCGTTCTTGGAAATGGCTTTCTCCATACTTTTCTGAATTCTCCTTGCGTGGACGGTCGTCCACCGGGCGACGTAGACCGAGCCCGCCGAAGCCGCCAGGTCGGGCAGATTGAACGGTTTTTCGTAATTACCGTAAGGGGAAGTGGTAGCATTTGCTCCCTGTGGAGTCGTCGGGCCAAATTGCCCTCCCGTCATGCCGAAGTTGTAGTTATTTACACAAATTACGTTCATGTCCAGGTTTCGCCGGGCGGCGTGGATAAAGTGGTTTCCTCCGATGGCAAAGAGATCCCCGTCTCCGCTAAAAACGGTGACGTTCATCTCCGGATTTGCGAGTTTTAGTCCGGTTGCGAAGGGGATGGCTCTTCCATGTGTCGTGTGATACGAATCCGTCTCGAAATATCCCGCTGCACGACCGGCGCAGCCAATTCCCGATACAACTCCAATCTCGTCAATCGGAAGCTCCAATTCGGCAAATGCATTCGTCAGACCGGTGACCGCCGAGCCGAGACCACAGCCGGAGCACCAGATATGGGGTAATCTTTCCTCCCTCAGGTACTGCGTGGCCGGGTGGTCTGCCTTCGTGATCTCGGGTTCGGTGGATTCTTCTTTCTGTTTCATCTCCGTCGTCATATAAAAGCCTCCAGAGCTTCGAGTATCTGTCGTGGTTTGTGTAAGCCTCCGCCAGGATGAGGAACTAACTTTACGTTGGTATTCCCTTTGCTGGCGCGTTCGACTTCCTGGACTATCTGTCCCAGGTTAATTTCGGGGACGACTATCCCTTTAACCTGTCTGCTCAGTTCCCTTATCTCTTCCTCCGGGAAAGGCCAGACGGTAACGAGTCTGATTATGCCCGCTTTTATACCCTTCTCGCGAGCCTGCCTATAGGCCCCCATTGCCGTTCTGTAAGCCATTCCGTAGGAAACTATCAGAACTTCCGCGTCCTCGACTCCCTGTTTTTTGATCTCTACGATGTCGTCCTTGTTTTTTTCTACTTTATCGACCAGCCTGCCTACCTTTTCCCTCTGGGTTTCCACGTCCAGCTGCGGGTAGCCCTTCTGGTTGTGGGTCAGGCCGGTAACGTGGACGCGGTATCCCTCGCCCGCTGAGGCCATCTCCGGAACGAGATCCTCCTTTGGTTCGTAAGGCAAAAAGTCGTCCGGATCGGCTTCCGGCTTCCGCCTGGGGTAGATATCTACCCTTTCCTCGTCAATTACCACTCGTTCGCGCATGTGGCCGATTTTTTCGTCCGCCATGACGAATACGGGCATCATGTATTGCTCCGCCTTGTTAAAAGCCTTGACCGTGTAGTCGAACATCTCCTGTGGGGACGTGGGAGCATAAGCTATTACGCCGTAGTCTCCGTGGGATCCCCATTTGGCCTGCATCATGTCTCCCTGACCCACGGCCGTGGGCAGCCCGGTACTGGGGGATCCTCGCTGGATGTTCGCGATTACGCAGGGTGTTTCGGTCATCATGCCCAGCCCGATGTTCTCCATCATCAGCGAGAACCCAGGCCCGGAAGTAGCGGTCATTGCACGAGAGCCGCCCCAGGAGCCCCCGAGTACGGCGGCAATGGAGCTGAGTTCGTCCTCCATCTGGATGAACCTGCCGCCGACCTCCGGCATACGTTCTGACATCCTTTCCGCTATTTCTGATTGTGGAGTAATCGGGTAACCGGCGAAAAACCGGCAGCCGGCGGCCAGAGCCCCCTCGGCACATGCCTCGTCACCGTTCATAAAGTACTTACCGGTCATTATCGCGTCCTTTTTCTCTTTACTCATTCTTATTGGCCTCTTCGGACCAGATGGCAAAATCCGGACAGATCATACCGCAGAAGTTGCAGTTGACGCATTCGTTCAGGTCTACCGGTTCCGGGGGATGATAACCCTTTTCGTTGAATTCCTCGGATTCTTCCAGGACGTCCCGAGGACAGAACTCTATACAGTAACCGCAACCTTTACAGTAGTCCTCCTTGATGAAAAGTTCGCCCTCGTCGGTCTCCCACTTCTTCGTCTTTGCTTCGTCTTTCGTGCTGGTTGTCATATTCACCCTTTTTATAAATTTATTGTTATAGGATATCGATTGAACGGGACAGTGCCTCTTCGCCTCTGTATTCGGGAATCAGCATCGGAGATTTACGGTCTTCGTCGACGCCTGCATCTTTCAGCTCCCTCGCGTATTTCTTTGCGTGGTCCAGGGTGATCTCTCCCCAGTCCGTTTCCCGGGCTCGCCTCGCGGCGGAGATCCCGGCACGCTTTCCGAATACGTTGTAATCCAGCAGGGAATTGCCCATCAACCTGTTCTTGCCGTGCACTCCTCCTTCTACTTCCCCTCCGGCAAAGAGGCCCTCGACGGCCGTCTTACCTTCTTTGTTGATTTCAATTCCTCCGTTTTGATAGTGGAGCGTGGGGAACACCAGCAGCGGGTCTTCCGTGGGGTCTATTCCAAATCTCGTATAGAGTCTGTAAATGTAGGCGAGATTTTCTTCGAAGGTTCCTTCGCCGTGCATCATATCGATCATCGGCGTATCCAGCCAGACCCCTTTCATCCCTGTGGGCGTCTCGACACCCATGTCCCGGCCGTAACATTCCCGTATTAATGCACCAGCTTCTACGTCCCGGGGTTCCAGGTTGAATACGAATGCTTCCCCTTCTCGGTTTACAGGGATGGCGCCCGAACCGCGGACCTTCTCGGTTACGAGCAGACCGACTATCTGTTCGGGAAAAGCGGCTCCCGTCGGGTGGTACTGGACCGAATCCATGTCGAGCAGGTTTGCACCGGCCCGGTAGGCCATAACCAGACCGTCAGCGGTAGCTCCGTAGTGGTTCGTCGTCGGGAAGTCCTGGATGTGGAGTCGACCGAATCCGCCCGTCGCCATAACTACCGATTTGGCCCGGACTACATAATACTGTTCGGTCTCCATGTTGTAAAGCAGGGCGCCGGTTACGGTACCCTCCGAATCGGTCAGTAACTCGACCGCCGGAGAGAACTCTTCTACCGGAACTTCCAGGTTTCTCGCCCTGTCCCGGATGTTCCGCATCAGCTCCATTCCAGTGTAGTCCTTGGCCGAGTGAAGCCTCTTGTGCGAAGTTCCTCCTCCGTGCAGCGTCTTCATCGTTCCGTCCTCGTTCTTGTCGTACATAACTCCCAGCTGTTCGTGCCACTTCAGAATTCCGGGTGCGTCTTTTGCCAGTGCCCGGGCAAGACCGGGTTTATTTGCAAAATGCCCTCCGCCGATAATGTCGAGGAAGTGGGCTCCGGGGCTGTCCTCTTCCTTGTCCGCGGCCTGTATTCCCCCCTGGGCCATCATCGAGTTGGCGTCGCCGTGCCTGAGCTTGGTTGCTATTAGAATGTCGGAGGGATCTATTCCCTCCCTGATCGCCCAGAGAGAAGCGACGGTACCGGCACCCCCGCCACCAATTACGAGGACGTCGACTTCGTAGTCAACCTTCGTCAGATCAACCTCTTGCGGGTCAACGGCGGGGTAAGCTTCCAGCAGGTCGGCCAGCTCCAGAGGCATCTGGTCGCCCCGGTTCGGTCCGGCCTCCAGGCTGCGCATGCCCTCTTCTCTGTAGTCCGGATGAAATTGGTTTAAAACCTCTTCCCTCTCTTCCGGGCTCATCCTGTCGACTTCTTTTCCAAGCCTGTCATCCCTGGTCTCTTCCACTTTTCGTATTGACTCCCGCATCGATTCCGGATAAGGCTCTTCGCCGGCCTTGACGTTATTCTTCGATTTCCCTGTTCTCATATCTCTCCTCCAGTTCTTCTTTTGGAAGGTTGACCAGTTCTTCGAGCTCCTCGTCGAATTGGCCGTTTGCTATCTCTTTTACCCTCTTTTCCAGGTGGTCGGACT
>CAYZUF010000001.1:0-28903 GCA_964481645.1 uncultured Thermotogae bacterium | reverse complement strand
CGCGCGGCGGCCAGGCCGACGGCGGTATGCGGATCGATGACCTCGCCGGTCTCGGAGAGAGCCAGACCGTTGACCGTGAAGTCCCTCCGGCTGATATCCTCCCGGAGCGATTCCGCGGGTTCTACTCTACCCGGCCGTCTCCCGTCGTAGTCGGCCTCCTTTCTAAACTGAGCGACCTCGTATTGCTCTCCATCCGGAGCGATCAGGATCAGGACTCCGAAGCTTTCCCCGACTTCGACAAAATCGAAGTCGGGAAACAGTTCCCTGATCTGGCCGGTGTCGGCGGAGGACGCGATATCGATATCCACAAGCTCGGCCTCAAAGGAGTAATCGGGGTCGAACTCTTCCCGGAGCGCATCCCTTACCGCCCCGCCCACGATAACTGCCCGGTGCCCCGCCTGATTCAGCCTTTCCAGAATCTTCCCGGCATAAGGATGGGGAGCCAGTATCTTCTGGGGGTCGATCCGGGGCATCTTACTTGAACAAACCCCTGACCTTATCCAGGAAAGAAGTTTCGTATTCTGATTCCTGCTCGTACTCGGCCCGGACCATAATCTCATCCTCCTCCTCGGCCAGCTCTACCATCTTCTTCCACTTCTCCTTATCCTTTATCTCTGCCTCCCAATCTTCCGCAAATAGGGTGAGAGTCTCTAGAGCGGAATCCAGGTCAAACCCACCGCCTGGACGGGGAGAATCCTGAATATCGTTTCGGAGAGAGGGTATCCCCCCGGGTAACGGCCTCAGGTGTACCTCTCCCTCCAGCCTGACCGGAACAAATGACGAGGCCTCGCTAATTAGACCAAATGTGGACAGGTCAATCGAATTTACCGGCAGTTTCTTCACGAACTCCGTATCAGTCTTCATAAACTCTCGTTTTACGTACTCCTTCCATTTTTTTGCCATGAAAACCTCCTAAAATTCAAATGATCGCCGGCGGCTTAACCCGCCGCACCCATCTCACTCAGTACTTCTTTTGCTCTTTCCACCCGCTCCCTTATTCCCTCCCGGAGTTCTCGTTTTCCCCCGTACCTTTCACTAGGACCCAGATAGCTTACCAGTCGGACCGTAAGTGACTCACCGTAGAGTTCCCCGTCAAAGTTAAGTAAATGGATCTCCAACCGACTGCGGGAATTACCGGAAAAAGTGGGACGATTTCCTATATGGACCGCCCCCTTCAGTTCTCGACCCTCCAGATCGGCCAGAGCCGCGTAATTACCCCGTTTTGGCAACCCTACTCTCCGGTCAATCCTGATGTTGGCGGTAGGAAAACCGAGATCGGAACCCACCTGGTCTCCCCGGACCACCTTTCCACAGTAACCCGGGTACCGCCCGAGCAGCTCCCTGACCAGCTCAATATTTCCCTCCCGGAGTGCTTGGCGAACCCAAGTACTGCTTATAGATCTACCTTCCTTCTCCAGCTGGGACTTGGTATGCACGGTGAACCTCCCCCGGCTCAGTTCCTGCAGCTCTCGATGGGAACCGGTCCGGTCTCTGCCGAAGCGCCAATCCTTTCCAACCACCACAGCTTTCACGTTCAGCTCTTCCACCAATACCTGCTCGACGTAGCGCTGGGGGGTAAAATCCTTAACCCTTTGAAAATCCCCTACGACTACCCGATCAACGTAGTCCTTCAGGTAATCAAGTTTGGCCCGGGGGTCCATTATCAAGGAAGGTCCCGGATCGTTGAGATATTTCTTGGGGGGCAATTCGTAGGTATAAGCGGCACTTTCGATTCCCCGATCCCGGGCAATATCCCGGGCGGCTTCCAGCAACATCTGATGACCGAGATGGACCCCGTCAAACGTTCCTATGGTTAAGGCCAGACCGTCATTCGGGGGAGTAGAAGCATGGCTGACCTCCCCGATTTCATCGAGAATGTTGTTCGACATCTTCGATCCTCTGCTTGATATCGGTCAAAACCTTTTGCTCCACCTCGTCCAACTGGCCATCTACCATACATCCGGCAGCGACTTTATGACCGCCGCCGCCAAAGTTGCCGGCGACCTTACTTACGTCTACCCCGTTCTTTGATCTCAGGGAGACCTTAATCGTATTTCCCGGCAATTTCTTGAACAGACAGGCAACCTTGGCACCTCTGGTCGACCTCAACTTTCCCACTATTCCTTCGGTATCTTCCTGGGTGGCATCAGCTTCCTCGATTACTTCGGGAGTAATTTCCGCCCAGACTACCCCGTCCTGGTATTCCGCCTCCGCCAGCACCTCGCCAAGCAACTTCAACTTGGAGAAGGGTTCGTTCTCGTAAAGATGAATTATCACGGATCTAGCGTCCGCCCCGCTCTCCAATAGCCCGGCAGCACTTCGCAGCAGCTCCGCGTCCACGTTTTCGTTCTGGAACGAGGAGGTATCCGCGATTATTCCCGAATAGAGGGCGGTAGCCATAGGAGAATCTATAGTCAGTCCCATATACTCAATCAAATCCGCAATGATCTCCGTGGTTGCCGCTACCGGCTTTACGTAATTGATGTCGCCAAAATTTGTATTGTCCTGGTGATGATCTATATTGATTACGGGCAGGCTCTGAAATATCCTCTTTCCTTCGTCACCCAACCTCTCTAGATTGCTACAATCAAGGACAATCCCTACTTCGACGTCTTTTATCTCCGCTGGAAGTTGGCCGGTCTCGAGAATCGAATCCGCGCCCTTAAGAAAAGCCAGGTTGTCCGGTACTCCATCCCGGTTATAAAGAATCGTTTTCTTTCCCCTCTGGCGGAGAGCCCTGTTCAAGCCCAGCTGACTCCCAATGGCGTCCGCCTCAGGACTTCTATGAGACCCGATAATGAACCTCTCGTGGCGAGATATTTCGTCTTCGACTTCCTTCAATCTGTTCATGTAAGTTCCTTTCTCTCACTGTTCGGTGAGAATTACGTGGTGGGTTACGAGACCTGTGGATGACGACACCCTAGCCTCGAGTGGACTCCAGTCAAACCCTGCAATAATTATATCGACGCCAATTCGACAAATCAAAAGGGGAAAATAGCTGTTGCACGGGGGCTGCTTAGGCATTTACAATAATTGGGCTATGAGTGACGAAGAAATAGAGGATCGGGGCCCCTTGAGTCGGGAAAATAACCCTGGTGATTCCAGCCTCTCCAACCTCCGACCCAAGAAGCTCGACGATTTTATCGGTCAGAAACCGGTCAAGAAGAGGCTATCAATTCTGCTGGAGGCGGCGCTTAACCGGGGGGATTCTGTCGACCACACACTCTTTCACGGCCCCCCAGGGCTCGGAAAAACGACCCTCGCCCATATAGTGGCTCACGAAATGGGAGTCAACATAAAGACCACCTCCGGTCCGGCAATAGATAAGCCGGGGGATCTGGCGGCCATCGTCAGTAATTTGACTCCCGGTGACATCCTCTTCATAGACGAAATCCATCGGTTGAGACGAAATGTTGAAGAGGTCCTTTATCCCGCTATGGAGGACTTCAAAATAGATATCGTAATCGGAGAGGGACCCAGCGCCCAATCGATCAGACTCGACGTTCCACCCTTCACTCTGATCGGGGCCACCACCAGGACGGGTCTGTTGACCTCCCCGCTCCGGGACCGCTTCGAGGTCGTTCTCCATCTGGATTTTTATGACGTAGAGGCTATCGAGAGGATAGTACTGCGAGGGGCGAAACTTCTGGAGATCGAGATAAACGACGGAAAGAGCGGAGCCAACGAGATCGCCAAAAGATCTCGAGGAACCCCCCGGGTCGCAAACCGGCTTCTAAAAAGAACCAGGGATTACGCAGAGGTAAGGGCGGACGGATACATAGACAGAGAGGTGGCCCGCGAGGCCCTGGAGATGCTGGGCATCGACGATAAGGGTCTGGACAAGCTCGATCGCCGGATACTTTCCACCATCATCGAGAAGTTTGATGGGGGGCCGGTGGGGCTGGACACGATCTCCGCCGCTCTCTCCGAACAGAAGGACACCATATCCGAGGTTTATGAGCCCTATCTTCTGACCAAGGGCTTCCTGGAAAGGACCAGCCAGGGCCGAAAGATCACGGCAAAGGGCCTCGAACACCTCGATTACGAGTCCAATCGCCTGCTTTAATCTCAATTCTTTCACCACTTTACCTTGCCTGAATAATCCCCACCAGATAACCTCCCTTCTCCTTTCCTGGCGCCTGACTTCCCCTTCCAAGAATTAATCATAGAACAAATCGAAGTGCCAGGAAAGGACGAAGGGAGGTTACCCAGGAAAGCAAGCTTCTATCTCACTCGAATCCCGGAGCGAAAGAAGTGAGTATGTAGGACTCCCCTGCTACCGAAGTTAATCCATACCCCACCCACTGACAAATATCCCCCCATTGGTTAAAATTAGGCCGATATGAGCGAACAATTTGACCTCCAGACCGACAAGGTACCCAGGGGCGATCAGCCAAAGGCAATAGAGAAGCTTACCCGGGGACTCGACGAGGGCATGACCCATCAGACCCTGCTCGGTGCCACGGGAACCGGGAAGACTTTCACCATGGCAAACGTCATCGAGAATGTACAGAAGCCTACCCTGGTAATCGCCCATAACAAGACGCTCACCGCCCAGCTCTGGAATGAATTCAACGAGCTGTTTCCGGATAACGCCGTCCACTATTTCGTTTCCTACTACGATTATTACCAGCCCGAAGCCTACGTCCCCGAAACGGATACATACATAGAAAAAGACTCCTCGATCAACGACGAGATCGACCGCCTGCGACACAAAGCTACTTCCGCCCTCTTCGAGCGGGAAGACGTAATCATAGTAGCCAGTGTCTCCTGCATCTACGGATTGGGTTCGCCGGATACTTATTCGGACATGGCCCGGCCCCTGACACTGGATAGCCAGCTGAAACGAGATCACCTGCTGAGGAATCTGGTCAGGCTGCAATACAAGCGAAACGACTATAATCCCGAACGGGGGACGTTCAGAGTCCGCGGAGATTCCGTGGAAATAGTCCCCATCTACGGGGAGGAAGTGATTCGAGTAGAGTTCTTTGGTGACGTGATAGACAGAATCAGATTGATCGATTCGATTACCGGTAGAACCATCGAGGAAAAGGACCAGGTGGTTATCTACCCCGCCACCCACTTTATCACTTCCCAATCAAAGTTAACCGAGGCAATAGAAGCCATCGAAGAAGAACTGGAGGAGCGACTCGAGGAGCTGCGGGAAAGGGGGAAGTTGCTGGAGGCTCAGAGGCTGGAAAATAGGACCAGATACGACCTGGAAATGATGGAGGAACTGGGCTATTGCAAGGGAATAGAGAACTACTCGAGGCATCTAACCGACCGGGGTCCCGGGGATCCCCCCTTCACTCTGATCGACTACTTTCCCGACGATTTTCTCATTTTCGTCGACGAATCTCATCAGACCATACCCCAGCTGGGGGGAATGTACAACGGGGATAGGTCGAGGAAGGAAACCCTGGTGGACCACGGCTACCGGCTGCCCTCCGCTCTGGACAATCGCCCCCTCCAATTCGAGGAATTCGAGGAAAGGATCGATCAGGTAATCTACACTTCCGCCACCCCCGGCCCCTACGAGTACGAACAGAGCGAGCAGGTGGTAGAACAGATCATTCGACCCACCGGTCTGGTCGATCCGGAAGTAGAGGTCAGGCCCATCGAGAACCAGGTCGATGACCTGATTAACGAAATCGAGAAGGTCACCGCTCGTGACGAGAGGGTACTGGTTACTACCCTGACAAAAAAACTGGCCGAAGAACTATCCGACTACTTCCTCGAAGTGGGAATCAAGGCCCGTTATCTTCATTCCGAGATAGATACCATCGACCGGGTACGAATCCTCCGCGAGCTCAGACAGGGAGAGTTCAACGTCCTGGTGGGCATAAACTTGCTCCGGGAAGGCCTGGATCTCCCGGAGGCTTCTCTGGTGGCCATCCTGGACGCGGACAAGGAGGGTTTTCTGCGGTCCGACACCTCGCTAATCCAGACCATGGGACGGGCCGCCCGAAACGTAAGGGGAAAAGTCATCCTTTACGCCGAGGAGATGACCGATTCGATGAGGCGGGCTATAGAGGAGACGAATCGAAGACGCGAGATACAGGTAGAATACAACGAAAAGCACGACATCGAGCCCGAGACCATAAAGAAGGAGATCACGGATATCGCCCAGCTGATAGATCCCGATGCAAGCAAGGAAGTGAGGGTACCGGAAACCGAGGAACTAGAGGGGATGGAAGAAAGCGAGATCGTAATGTTGGTGGAAAAACTCGAACAGTCCATGAACGAAGCGGCGGAGAGGCTGGAGTTCGAAAAAGCTGCCGCCTATCGTGACGAAATAGAAGAATTGAAGGAGGAGCTCGCCCCTCAATAAGCGAGGACTTGACTTAACCCCCAACCCCTCTAGGTGCCTGTTCTTCCGTGAGAGGTCATTTCATTTGCACTTTCCCCTTCCGCTCTATAATATTTAGGGCAGATTTATAGATAGCGCTCAGAAAAATAGTTGGAGGAAATATTTGTGAAGACAGAGAGAGTAAGGTTTGCTCCTTCTCCCACCGGCTGGCTCCACGTGGGAGGTGCGAGGACGGCATTATTTAATTGGTTATACGCCAAAAAACACGATGGTAAGTTGGTCCTCCGGATCGAAGATACGGACGTAAAACGTTCCAGCGAGGAATACACGGAAAGCATCAGGGAAGATCTCAACTGGCTGGGGCTGAACTGGGACGAATACTACAAGCAATCCGACAGGCTGGAGATCTACGAGAGATACGCCCGGCGGTTGGTTCACGAGGGGAAAGCCTACCATTGTTTTTGCACGGAAGAAGAACTGGAGGAAAGGAGAGAAGAGGCTCTGGCCGAGGACAGGCCGCCGATCTACGACGGTAGATGTCGAAACCTATCCGAAGAAGAAAAACGGGAATTTCGAGAGGAGGGAAGGGACTCGGTGATAAGATTCAAATTGCCCGAAGAGCAACCCTCAGTGGTGGTCCCCGATCGGATCAAGGGCAAAGTCGAGTTCGAAAGCCTGACCACCGGCGACTTCGTAATCCTGAAATCGGACGGCACCCCGAGCTATAATTTCGCCTGCGTTCTCGACGACCACCTGATGGAGATAAGCCTGGTCATGAGGGCCGAAGATCACCTTACCAATACCGGAAAGCAGATCCTCCTCTACGAAGCGCTCGACTTTGAACGCCCCGAATTCGGCCACTTATCCATGTTGCTGGGGCCGGACAAGGCAAAATTGAGCAAACGAAGTGGAGCCACTTCGGTCAAAAAATTCAGGGAGGAAGGTTATTTACCGGAGGCCCTGGTCAATCACCTCGCTCAGCTCGGCTGGTCTTCCAAAGATGAGCAGGAGCTTTTTTCCGTCCCGGAGCTGATCGAAAATTTTTCCTTACAGAACGTAATCGACAGCCCGCAGGTCTTCGACAGGGAAAAACTGGATTGGTTTAACAATCAATATATCAAAAACGCCGAACTGGACCGACTTACCGATTTAGCTATCCCGTTTTTGCGGCGGGGAAATTACGTCGAAGGGGAGTTAGACCAGGAAGAAAGAGAGGAGCTCCGGAACGTTTTAGCGTTGATCAGACCCTCGCTCGATAAGCTAAGCGACCTCCAGGATCACCAGGACCTGAGTATTTTTTACGGACCGCTGGAGTTCTCTCCGGAGGCTAAGGAGGTCCTGGACCGGGAGAATTCAGCCCGGATTCTTCAAACCCTGAAAGAAAAACTTTCCTGCAGCGAGGAACTGGAGCCGGAAGACGTATCTACGGCGGTAAAAGAGGTCAAAGAAGACCTGGAGCTAAGTTACAAGGAAGTATACAAACCCCTGCGGGCCGCAGTCACTGGAAACGTATCCGGTCCGGAGATCAAGGAAGTCATCAGCATTTTAGGACCTGAAGCAACCGGAAGACGAATCGGAAAAGGTATAGAGGCTCGCGATTAGCGGGGAAAAACGGGTTCAATTCCCACTTCGGGACCGGGAAAACAAGTATAAAGTTTAACCGTAAATAAACCCAACTAAAGTCAAGCGGAGGAGATTTATTGATGTTACCGATCTACGATTTAAGTCTAGTACCGGGGATTATTTCAGCCCTCGCGCTGATTCTCGCCTGGTATTTAGTTCGTTACGTATCTCACCAGGATCAGGGTACGGATAAAATGAAGGACCTCCAGAGCTACATTCGCGAAGGTGCCTGGACCTTTATGAGCGAGGAGGTTCGGGTATTCGCCGTGGTAATGCTGATCATCGCCGGGCTACTCTGGGGCATTTTCTACTGGCAGGTAGCGATAGCTTTCGTCATTGGGGCCGTTCTCTCAATGACTGCAGCTTTTATCGGCATGAACTCAGCTACCTTGTCCAACGGAAGAACCACCAACGCGGCGAGGTCTAATTTCAGGGAGGCCCTCAACATAGCGATCTCCGGCGGAGCCGTAATGGGCCTGGCCGTGGCCGGGCTGGCTCTGGGAGGATTGGTTCTGGTTATATCCATTTTTAGAGGATCCTTCAATCCAGCGACTCTTCAGATTCAGACCAAATCCATCCCCGTGATAAGCCAGTTACTCGGGCGGGACGTAAACCTGATCAAAGGAGCGCTCATCGTCAGTGCTTATTCGATGGGTGCGTCTCTGGTAGCCCTCTTCGATCGTGTGGGAGGAGGCATCTACACCAAGGCGGCCGACATGGGAGCCGACCTGGTGGGAAAAGTGGAAAAGGGACTGCCCGAGGACGACCCGCGGAACCCTGCTTCCGTGGCCGACAACGTCGGAGATAACGTCGGAGACGTGGGAGGTCTGGGAGCCGACCTACTCGAATCGTTCATCGGGTCGATAATTTCCGTAATAGTTATCATGCTCTACGTATTCGTCGGTCAGGGAGTCGAGGGTACCGTAGCTCCGTCACTGCAAAAGATGCTAGGGAACCTCGGGCTCAGCGTCGGCCTCACCACCTCGCAGTTCTGGTGGTCGATCTTCGCCCCGATGCTGATAGTCGCCGCGGGGATATTCTCCAGCATAATTGGGGTCCAGTACATCAGGATGAGCAAGAGAGAAGAAGGTATGCAGACAACCCTGATGAACGGAACAAGAATTTCGGCCCTGCTGACGGCCGTATTCGCATTCATCATTATCTGGATCTCCCCAATGAACTTTGCCCCGTTCTGGGCGGTTCTAACCGGAGCACTGGTAGGAATAGTGATCGGCTACATCTCGGAGTACTACACCTCAGCTGAATACAACCCGGTACAGCGAATCGCCGAAATGAACGACTCCGGAACGGCGGTGGGGATTACTTCCGGAATGGCGGTGGGTATGCTTAGCACGTTCATTCCTGCTCTTGCCATAGCGCTGGCTGTGATGATAACTTATTGGCTCGCCGGGTTGATGGGCGTTGCTTACGGCGCCCTCGGCATGCTCTCATTTGTGGCCATAACGGTATCCGTAGACACTTACGGGCCGATTGCGGACAACGCAGGGGGGATTGCCGAAGGAGCCGGGCTCCCCGAAAGCGTCAGGGATAGGACGGACAAACTGGACTCCATCGGCAATACCACCGCAGCAATTGGAAAGGGATTTGCAATCGGGTCAGCCGCATTCTCGGCACTGGCATTAATCGCAGCTTATATGTGGTCGGCCATCGGAAGCGCGGAAGCCGTCAAGGTACCGACAATCGAAATACTCTCATCGAAGCCGGGCATCGGAGGATCCGTAGTGGCCGCCCTTTTCCTGGGTGCAATGATCCCCTACGTCTTCTCGTCCCTGTTGATAAGAGGGGTCAGCGAGACGGCGGGAACCATGGTCCGGGAAGTGAGACGCCAGTTCGAAGAAATGCCGGGGATACTCAAGGGTGAGACCAAACCGGACTACAACAAATGTATATCGATTACCTCGGCCGGGGGGCTGCGCAGGATGGTCGTCCCCTCGTTACTTGCGGTATTCATGCCAATAATCGTGGGCCTGGTACTGGGGAGATTGGCGCTGGCCGGTTTCCTGATCGGGGCTCTTCTCTCCTGTCTCCAGCTCGCAATCTACTGTGCCAACACCGGCGGGGCACTGGACAACGCCAAGAAGTACATCGAAGAGGGAAACTTCGGCGGAAAGAGATCCGAAGCTCACGACGCCAGCGTGGTCGGAGATACCGTGGGTGACCCCCTCAAAGATACGGTGGGTCCCTCGCTGGATATCTTGGCCAAACTAATGTCCGTGGTTTCGATCCTTTTCGCGTCCCTGTTCCCGGTCTATCCAATCATCTTTTAGGACAATATAATCCTATTGCTTACCGGGGAGCCCGGGAAATCCCGGGCTCCCCTTTTCGCACTCGTGGATGGTTAAGGGAGGAGTCATCTACCGATGGACCCTTTCGTTTGGTCGAAAGAGAATAACCGTTGTTTCGGCTGCGGCGACAACCCGATAGGGCTAAAACTGGAATTTCGGCGGGACGGGGAGTGGATAGTGGCAGAAACCGCCCTAAATGAACACTACCAGGGTTTCAGAGGTAGCGCCCACGGAGGCATAGTGGCCACCTTACTCGACGAAGCTTCGGCGTGGGCAGCCATGGCGGAGACGGAACACGTGGCTCCCAGTTACGAACTAAACTGCAGTTTCCTCAAACCGGTCCCTTTAGAGGAGGAGATCACGGTCCGGGCCAGGGTAGTAGATCAGCGGCACGGAATAGTGAAGTCCAAAGCTATCGTGATCGACGAAGCCGACGAGGTGCTGGCGAGGGCCGAGACGGCTTCCCGGATACTGGAAAAGGAAATCGACGCCGAAGAAGGGGAGCTTATTTAGTCCTGAACCCTGATAAAGACGATTGAGCGGCTCGGCACTTCTTTCCCTTGCTTCCATCAAATCCGGTCGTTTCTGGCCCGGATCGAACCGGTATAACTGATGGTCTGGATCAATTCTTCCTCTTCCAGCTCGGTCACGGTGTCCTACAGGCCCCGGGAACCGTCGGATTCAAGCAATTAAAACTGGAGGTCCTTGGAAGTCAACCTGGGGCGGCATAAGAAGTCAATTACCCCGACCTTCCGGGCGTGGCTTGTAGAAAAACAGCCGAGCCGATGCAGGGGTGTACCGGTGGTTCTGGCCGGTTTTGGTGAATTTGGCCGCTAGACCCGACGGAAGTTTAAATCTAACTCCCGACTAACCGGATCTCTTATCTCCTCAACCACCTTCCGATCCCCTCTGAGCACCAGCTCGTCGTTTTCGTAGTAAACTAGACGAAATTCTCCTTCCTCGGTCTCCACATCCAGGGTGAGGTCGATATAAGGTTCCATGGAGTCCGGGTCGTTCAGCAAAACCCGGGCCTCTTCGAAGTAGCCCTCGATCCAGGACCTCAAATTTTTCACCCGGTCTTCGTAGTCAACCGCGTCACGAACGAGAAAGAAGACATCGTGCTCTTCCACGGTTTCCGACTGCCGTTGAATCATATCCTCCGAGCTGGATCCGAACCAAAATACGTCTCTCAGGGGACGAAAGAAACTCTTTAGACTCATATTTAAGGGTAAATTCTGTTGATCTGCCGGGGAAAGGGGATGGTTTCTCTCACGTGATCCAAATTACATACCCAGGCAATGGTTCTCTCCACCCCTAATCCGAAACCGGAATGAGGAACGGAGCCGTATCTTCTCAAGTCCAGGTACCATTCGTACGGTTCCTGCGGTAAGTCCTCTTCCTCGAGTCTCCGCTTGAGCAGGTCGAGGTCGTCAATCCGCTGGCTCCCCCCAATCAACTCCCCGTAACCGTCCGGGGCGATCAAGTCCGCCGCGTAGACCTTATCCCCTTCCGGGGTCGGTTCCATGTAGAACGGCTTCAACTCGCGGGGGAAGGCCTCGATAAAGACGGGCTTTCCGAAATGGTCCCCGAGGGCGGTTTCCGCCGGGGCACCAAAGTCCTCGCCGTATTCCATCTCTACCCCTGCCCCGTTAACAATATCCACTGCCTCTTGGTAGGAAACCCGGGGAAAAGGCTTCTCGACTTTTTGGGCAAGTCGGTCCGGGTTCACACCGAGCCTCTCCAGCTCGTCCCGCCTCTCGTTTACCAATCGGTCCACCACGGAGTGAACCATCTCTTCCTGGAATTCTAGGTTCTCCGCGTGTTCGACCCAGCTCAGCTCCGCCTCCGCCATCCAGAATTCGGTCAGGTGTTTTCTCGTCTTGGACTTCTCCGCCCTGAAGACCGGCCCAATCCAGTAGACCTCACCCAGAGCGGCCGCCGTGGCTTCCAGGTAGAGCTGAGAACTCTGGGTTAGGTAAGCGTTCTCCCCAAAGTAATCGGTCTCGAATAGGGTGGTGGTGCCCTCCACCGAGACCCCGGTCAATATCGGTCCTTCGGTGGCTATAAGGCCTTTCCGATCAAAGAAGTCTCTCAGGGCCTGGAGCAGCTCGTGTCTGATTCTGAGTACGGGAGCCGCCCCCTTGGCCCGAATCCAGAGATGCCTATTGTCCATGAGGAAGCCGGGGCCATGTTCTTTCGGGGTAATGGGGAAATCGTCCTGGACGGAGTGCTGAACCTGGACCCCGGAGACAGCCAGCTCATAGCCGATCGGGGCTCGCTCGTCTTCCTCCACCGTCCCCTTTACCAGGAGAGAGGACTCCCTTTTCAGGTCCAGAACCTTCTCGAAGAGGTCGGTATCGACAGAATCCTCCTTTAATACGCACTGAATTATCCCCGTGCCGTCCCTTAATTGAATGAACTGAATTCCTCCACTAGACCTTCGGTTGTAGAGCCAGCCCCTGAGTACCACTTCCTCACCGGGATGCTGGTCCACTTCAGCTATGGAGATCGTTTTCATTTGTACCGTTCCCCTCCTTCATTCCCCAAAAACGCTCACCCAACCCGCTGGTCTTTGACCTCGCGGGATCCGGCTCTACCCCTTTTTGGTCAAAGCAAAAAGATGACTCACAAACCCGGTTAGACCGACCTACTCAACTTTACAATTTAGGCGCAATCCTGATCGTCAGCGTTTTTGTCGTTATCCAAGGAGACCACTTCAGGATAATTTTCCCAAGACTTCCTCGTGGATCTCTCCGTTGGTGGCCACTATTCCTTCCGATCGGTAAAGTTGGTGGTCCTCTCCGGAAAGGTCGCTGACCTGACCTCCGGCTTCTTCGAGGATCAAAGAACCCGCGGCCACGTCCCAGGAAGAAAGACCGATCTCCCAGAAACCATCGTATCTCCCCGAAGCCACGAAGGCGAGATCGGCTGCCGCGGAACCATCCCTCCTTATCCCCCGCACTTCCCCGGCCAGCTCGGAGAACATTGCCAGAGCCTCCGGGAAGAGCTCCGTATCGTACGGAAACCCGGTGGAAAGCAAGGACCCGGAGAGCTCGGCGGTATCGGATACGGATATTTCCTCTCCGTTCAGGGTTGCGCCCGCCCCTCTAGCTGCAGTAAAGGTCTCCTCCAGGACGGGAAGGTGAACCGCCCCAACTACCACCTCTCCTTCGGACTCGACTGCAACGGAGACACCAAAAAGGGGGTAGTTATGGACGTAATTCGTGGTCCCGTCCAGGGGATCGATAACCCATTTAGTAGAACTCTTCTCCAGTCCAAATTCCTCCTCCGCCAGTATAGAATGGGTGGGAAAAGAATCCTGGATTCGTTCCACGATTAATTCCTGAGAGGCATGATCGTACTGGGTGACCAGGTCGGAAGAGCTGGATTTATGGCTTACGTTTCTACTTTCCTTCAACCCCTCCAGCAGCAGTTCACCCGCTTCTTCAGCCACTGACCTGGCGGTGGCTAATAGCTCTCCTTCCATAGATAAAATCCGCCTAAATCTTCTGCTCCATTATCTTGGCGACCTCCGCCGCTTTCTCCTTCGCTTTATCCTCCACTTCCTCTCTTTTCTTCCCTTTTTGACTGACGAAGTCGGCGTCGGAAATCGAGGAAAGATTAATATCGACGTTCAGCAGGGAGGACCTGACGGTTGCCTCCGCGAGAATAGCGGAAGCGCCGGCATCGGTAACGGCGTGTCTGTTCCCGGAAACGGCACATTCCTCGCTCAAGGCAAGTACCTCAAGGGCCAGGTCGGCCATTTTAAAAGGGGGAACCGTTGCTTCTTTTAGAGCAGACTGAATAGCTTTCTTTCGCTTTTCTTTTTCCTCGTCGGTCTCCTTCGGCATCCCGTAGGCCTCCATTACTCTGTTATAAGCAGTTATATCCTCTTCGACCGCAGCGATAAACTCACCCCTGAGCCGGTCCGCTCTTTTCAGGATGGTCTCGTACTTCTCCTCGACGTCACTATATTCTTCTTTGCCCACCGTCAGATTGGCCACCATAGAGGCGAGTGCGGCTGAAAGTGCTCCGACCACGGCCGAAGCCGAGCCTCCACCCGGAGCAGGTTTGCTCGACGCCAGGTCAGCTAAAAAGTCCTCCAGCTCACGGTTTCCAACATCGACCTCAGGAACTTCCGTCATTTCTTTACTCCTCTCTCTTCCAGTATACCCTGACCAGGCGCTCGTTGTCTCCCGACTTGATGTCCAGCTCTCCGTCGTGGGCACGGGCAACGGCCTTACCTATTCTCCTGGCCAGATGCTCATTGGTGGTTGCCAGCTCCAGACCGTCCGACTGGTCTTCAGCCCACATTAACCGCTGAAGCGGTCTCGTCTCCCTCGCTTGTTCTTCCTTATTTTTGGCCAGGTGGAGTATTTCCTCCTTATGCTGGTCGAAGTAGTCTCCCGAAAGGTAAACAAGTCCTTCCGGATTTTTATCCCTCTTCCTTCTACAGGCAGGGCATAGGGATTCCCGGGCATTTTTGGATTGTGGAACCTGCTCGTCGACCCACCTTCCTTCCGAAAATACCAGCCCGCAGTTCGGACAGAAGGTAGGTTCCTTATATTTTTTTCCTTCGTAATAGGGATTTTTCGATTCGTGACCTACGTCTCCCCGGCGCTCCTCTCCCATCTGCATCACCCGGAATTCTAGTCTCGAAAATTAGAATTATTCTTCTTCAAGAAGCTCTTCAAGGTAATCTATCGATTCCCCTACGGTGGTCAGGTCTTCGGCATCTTCATCCGGGATCTCAATTCCAAACTCATCTTCAAATTCCATGATCATCTCCACCGTATCCAGCGAATCAGCTCCCAGGTCTTCGACGTAAGAGGCCTCAAGGGTCAATTCGTCTTCATCTACCATCAGTTGCCTGCTAATGATCTCCTTAACTTGAGATTCGAGATCTTCCATAGAGATACCTCCTGGTATGATATAAGCTCAATCTCAGCGATGAAAAGTCTAGCCAAATGACAAACCACCGTCAACCCTGAGTACGGTCCCCGTAATATAGCTCGCTTGGTCACTCAATAGAAAGACCGAGGGACGGGCGATCTCTTCCGGCTCCGCAAATCGCTTCAGTATCACGTTATCAAGATAAGATGTCCGCTTGTTCTCCGGGATATCCCCGGTCAATCGCGTGTTGACGAAACCGGGAGCCACGACGTTAGCCCTTAGATTCCTCTTGCCGTACTCCTGTGCCAGGGACTTGGTAAACCCCACTATTCCCGCTTTTGCAGCGGCGTAATTGGCTTGGCCTTTGTTCCCGAGCAGGCCAGAAACCGAAGAGATGTTGACGATACTCCCTCCTCCTTTAATCATGTACCTCAGCGTGGCTCGAGTACAGTTAAAGACGCCGTTCAGGTTTACGTCTATTACTCCGTTCCACTCCTGGGCTGACATACGGAGCAGAAGATTGTCGTCCGTCAATCCTGCATTGTTTACAAGATAGTCGACCCCCCCATATTGATCCAGGGTCTTCTTCACGGAGTTCTCCACGGACTGATAATCCGTCACGTCCGTTTCCAGGAAGGAGCAATCAGAACCCAGTTTTTCGGCAGTTTCCTTTCCCCGGGATCGAGAGAATATTTGAGTTTGTACCCCGTGCTCGACCAGGCGGCGAGTGATTTCTTCCCCTATCCCGCTTCCACCTCCCGTAACGATTGCGACCGTACCGGAAAAGTCCAACTTATATCACCTCATCAAAACTTTCTCCCTCCAGTTCGGGGGCGATTCTCAGACTCAATTTGGTCAGAGTTTTGTCAGGTCCTACCTCCACCGTGGAATCAACCCCGAACTCCCTCGACACCTCGATATAGTCCACCCACCTTACCGGACTGGTCATCTGACGGGTAATCAGCTCCGCCAGCCTCTCCCCGCTCGTTTCGAAAGACCCGGAGACCCCCGAAAGAACGGGTACGGACGGGTCACCAAAATCGTAGCTCTGGAGAAAATCCCCCAGTTTTTCCTCCGCTTTTTTCATGAACGAAGAATGAAAGGGGCCCGTTACGTCCAGCGGGATACATTTCGCTCCCTGACTTTCAAGTCGTCGCCGTCCGTGCTCCAAATCCTTCTCCTTCCCCGAAATGACCACTTGACGGGGAGCATTGTAATTGGCCACAGTGACTGGCTCATCCATCCGATTTACCATCTCCTCGACCTTCGAGTAACGTAAACCCAGTACAGCCAACATAGATCCGTTTACCTCCAGGTCCCGGCACAATTCCCCCCTCCTTTTGACAATCCGGATCCCCTCTTCGAAGGAGAGAGATCCCGCTGCGACCAAGGAAGAAAATTCCCCCAAGCTGTGGCCAACCAGGCAGTCGGGTTCCAGGCCCCGGTCGACCAGTATCCTGTGCCTGGCAAGGCTATCGGTAAATATTGCGGGTTGAGCCCTCTCCGTTCGAGATAGTTCGGTTTCCGGGCCCTCCAGGACCAATTCCTGGAGATCGTACCCCACCACCTCGCTTGCCGTTTCGTAAAGGGAGACTACCCGAGGGTCGTCAGAAAAGGATTTCCCCATTCCCACCTGCTGGTCCCCCTGACCCGGGAAGAGAAAAGCGGTCTTCCCCACTCCGATCACCACTCGATAAGCGTCGCGCCGTAGGCGGCCCCGGCCCCAAAAGCGGTCAATAAAACCAGGTCCCCGGACTCTATCTCCCCTCTATTCACCACCTCATTTAAGGCCAATGGAATGGTGGCTGTCGAGGTATTTGCGTATTCCTCGAGGTTAACCACTATCCGGTCCATTTCTACGCCCAAACTCTTAGCAAGCTGTTTTATTATCCTTATATTGGCCTGATGGGGCACGATCCAGTCCACCCGCTCCAGCTCCAGTCCGGCCTCTTCAATTACTTTTAGAGAAGAACTTTTCATCATATTGACGGCGCTCTTGAAAACCCCTTTGCCTTCCATTTCCAGATAATAACTCCGGTCGGACCGATCTCCCTCTGCCGGAGGAAAACGAGTTCCCCCCCCTTCCAGCCTGATTAGCTCGGCCCCGGAAGGATCACCGTAGATCCTCGTGGACAGTATCTTTCCGGAAGTTGCCTCGGACCCAATTACAGCCGCCCCGGCACCATCCCCGAAGAGAACACAGGTGCTTCTGTCCTCCCAATCCAAAATACGGGACAAGGCTTCCAGGCCTATCACCAGGACCTGCTCGTACCCGTTCCCCCGAATCATGTTTACGGCAACGTTTACGGCATACAAAAAACCGCTACAACCTGCCTTCAAATCGAAAAAAGGAATATCTCCGGGCAAACCCAGTTCTCTGGTTATAAACGGGGAGGAACCGGGAATCGGCATATCGGAGACGTTGGTGGCCACGATAACCAGATCTATATCCTTCCTGTCAACAGGGGCGGAGTCCAGAGCTTCTTCCGAGGCAATCACCCCCAAGGAAGAGGGGTCTTCTCCCTCCTCCAGGACGTGACGATGTTTTATCCCGGTCCGTGAAGTAATCCATTGATCGGAAGTTTCCACTATTTCCTCCAGATCCTCGTTGGAAACCACTTTGGCAGGTACCCCGGTCCCAAGACCCAGGACTCCAGGAAGGCTCCGGTAAGGAGGGGTCTCACTCACTAAAATCGAACCTCTCTATTTCTGTTTCTATTTCTCCGGGTAGGTCCCAGCGAGATGCTTCCCTCGCATTCAAAATGGCATTCTTGATCGCTCGAGCTCCCGATCTTCCGTGGGCAACGAAAACGACCCCTTTTACCCCAAGTAGAGGGACTGCACCAAACTGAGAATAGTTCAATTGGTTCTGAAGTTTCTTCAGAGTGGGACGAAGGACTAGCCCGCCAAGTTTGGCCCTGAGGCTGGAGGTAAGGGCCTTCTTGAAGAAACCTATCGTACCCTCAACTCCCCCCTCAAAGGCCTTTATCAGGATATTTCCGACAAAACCCTCACAGATAACCACGTCCGCCGGCGGCTCAGTTAACAGTAGGTGCGGTTCTACGTTTCCCACGTACTGGAGATCGGTCTTCCGGATCAGCGAGACTGCCTCCTTCGTTAATTTGTTTCCTTTGGTTTGCTCTTCTCCGATATTAAGAACCGCTACCTTGGGATCCGACTTCCCGAGGACCCGCTTTGCAAAAACATTTCCCATAACCCCAAATTGAGCCAGGTTCCTGGGACTGGCGTCGGTAGTAGCGCCGATATCTATTAAAACAACGTTTCCACTCTTCACCGTCGGGGTAATACCGGCAAGGCCGGGCCTGGCCACCCCAGGGATTCGCCCGAGATTGAAGAGAGCCGCCGCCACCACTGCGCCCGTGTTGCCCGAAGATATGAATATCCCCGCGTCGTCGCCCAGTGACTTAACCCCCTTGACAAGAGAAGAGTCCGGATTTCTCCGTACCGCCTTTGCCGGGGTGTCGTCCATCGAAATCGTGTTTGGGGCATGAAGGTAGGAAATTCTGGAGCTGATATTCCCAGCGTCCAGGCGGGTGACCTGACTGCTATTTAGCTCCTCCTCGCCGACTAAAGTTACGCCGAAATCCGCTCCCCTGGTTTCCCTTAGCGCTTGGATCGCACCTTTTATTACCTCTCCCGGCGGGGCGTCCCCACTCATCGTATCCAGCAAAACTTTCATATCGGTAGAAAAAAGTCACCATAAGTATTGGTGCCGAGGGCGGGACTTGAACCCGCACGGACGAAAAATGTCCACATGGCCCTCAACCATGCGCGTCTGCCAATTCCGCCACCTCGGCTAAGATAACCGCAAATCTTCACGGCTCAGACGAATAATAAAGCAAACGAAAATCCAATGCAACAAGAAGTCAATTAAACCGGGCGCATGCAGGTTTGAGGATTACGGATAGATGGGGAATGGGTTGAACTCAAGCCCGGAGAAAAGGAAAATTAATTCGTGATGGGATTCGGTGACAGTAGAGATAGGATTCGCGGACGCCGAAGCCGGATATCAACCAATAAACGCAAGAGCAAAAGGAGGGAAGCCCGATGCCCCCTTTCGCGAGGGAATTTGGTAAGACCCTGCTGATCGTGGGAGGGCTCCTGATCGGAGTTGGCCTTCTGTTGACCTTCGGTAACCGGATTCCATTCCTGGGGGAACTACCGGGGGATATCAGGTTCCAGAAGGGTAGTTTTAACTTCTATTTCCCTCTGGGTACGGCTCTGGTCCTAAGCCTAGGGTTAACTTTCCTGGTCAACTTGATCTCCTGGCTCATTAGCAAGTAGGTCTCGACGAGCGAATACCTGACTTTCGATCAGCCCCACCGGCGCTACCTGGACCAAAAGGAGGAGGGAGAAGGGAAAATTATCCTCCAATCCCCAGGGCGAGGGAAAGCCCGGCGGTTATTACTCCTACCCCCACCATCTTCATCCCATAGGAAATAAGACTTTCTTTTGAGATCTTTCCTAGAAAACCTCCCAGAATTCCCAATAACAAGAGAGAAATACTAGCGGAAAGATAGTAAGCAATGCGCATATTTAAGACTTCCGTGAGGGCAAAAAAATAAGGTACAGTCGACAGGAGCGCTAATAGGAAAGGGGATGCGCCATTTACAACTGAAATGGCGATTGACCGGTGGGTTACGTTCTTTTTGTGAATCGAGTCTTTTAGGTCGGAAATCATCGTATCCTGGAGCTCCTTAAATTCCTTCAGTCTCTCCGCTTTCTCCGTAATATAAGCACCGGAAACCCCGGAAACACCCAACGCAATCGCCGATCCAATACAGGAGGTAATCAGCACTTTCGGGTTCCCTACGTTGGTCGAGAAGGAACCGGCCGTTATTCCCAGCACGGTCAAAATACCGTCAAAACCGTTCAAGACGAAGTACCGTCTGGCAATCTTCCAGAAATCTTCACTTTTCAGCGCTTCAAACATCTACCAATCCCTCTAGGTTCTCTTTAGCCCTCTATCGTAAACTTTCTGCCCGGGCTACCTTTTGCCTTATCTTAATTTCCCCAACTCCGATTATCAATCAAGCCTCCGGCCCGAAAACGACTTCACTGTCAATTAGTGTTCTTTACCGTTCAGATGAATGTAATTTGATTTAAAGGCGATTTTGTGATAAATTTAACCGTTTGCGTAAGCGGTTAGGAGGAGATACCGATGTCCACGATGAAGGATGTGGCCAAGCTGGCCGACGTTTCTATAACCACCGTCTCGCACGTTATAAACGGCACTAGATACGTTAGTCCGGAATTAAAGCAAAAAGTAAACGAAGCGATCGAACAGCTGGACTACCACCCGGATCCCATCGCCCAGGGATTAAGCAAGGGGAGAAGCCAGACAATAGCACTGGTGGTGTCGGACATCGTTAACCCGTTTTTCCCTCAGGTGGTTCGGGGCGTGGAGGACTGCACGAGAGAAAAGGAGTTCAGCCTGATCCTGACTAACACAGACGAGGACCCTACTCAGGAGCGGCGCAACCTATCCCTGCTGAAATCAAAACGGGTGGACGGATTCATCGTATCTCCTACCAGCGAAGGGAAGAGCAACCTTCAACCATTATTGGAAGACGGAATACCGGTAGTCTGTATTGACCGGGAACTAAGGGACGTCGAAGTGGATCAAGTATATTCTAACAACGTAGAGGGTGGATACAAGGCTACCGAGCATCTTATCGAACAGGGTCACGAACATATCGGCATCATCATCGAATTTACCGAAATATCCAGTTTTGCCCACCGGCTCGAAGGATATAAAAGAGCCCTTCGTGACCATGGTATCCCAGTTCGGGAAGAGTATATCAAAAAAGCCGGTCTGGAAGTCGAAGGTGCTTTTGCTTCTACGGAGACACTCCTGAAGGAAAATCCCGAAGTAAGCGCGATATTCAGTACTAATGACTTAATGACGGAAGGAATATTGCGTTACTTCAAACAGGAGGGAGTAAGATATCCCCAGGAAGTGGCCCTGGTCGGGTTCGACGACCCCGAGTGGGCAGCCAGCTTTAATCCCAGCATCACTTCTGTCGCTCAACAACCGTACGAGATGGGGTACCAGGCAGTTCAACTACTCTTTGAACAAATGGAAACAGAAACGGAGGACCGGCACTTCAGGAAAATCGAACTGGAACCGACCTTGAAAGTCAGGGAATCATCTATCAACGGCTGATCGCAGTCTATTTGATAGGTCCAAGTACTTCTGCTAAGATAAGTGCAAGTGCTTGCTTAAAGGTTTGTTTCATTTGTTCTTGGTATCCGAAGGTCCTATAGTTCAGAGCCTGGATGACCAAAACATATTTGACAATAGGCAAAAGAAAGGAGGTGAAAAAGAGAGTTTCGTCGGAGCTTGCGGACTTCTGGAAAATCGACTCGTATCGAAGACTTAACGGCAAATTAAGTTCACCACATTGAGTTCAAAAAAGTTATTAGGAGGATGGTAGGATGACAGCATCAAAAAGCAGAATTAAAGTTCTTTTAACGGGCGCAGTTCTCGTTGTCTTACTCGTTGGCTCCTTTGCCTCAACCACACTTGGAGAAAGCGAAGTAACGGAAGCAACTGTAGTAGACTATCTAAAAACTGAAGTTGGCAATTGGGATGACGCCGAGGCACTATTAACCGAGGCAAATATTGACGTTCCCGCGGGAGACTTTCCGTTACCGGCTCCCGAGGAGGATTTCAACGTGCCGCTGGTCTGTCACGGCGGGGAAGGCAATCCTTTCTGGAACGCGGTAGAATACGGATACGAAATGGCCAAGGAAATCTTTCCGGTCAAAGGGACCATGTATCGTCCCCAACAAGAATTCGAGCCGCGATGGCAAGAGAACATCCTGTCAGAGTTGGCTGCCCAGGAAGACCTTGACATGGTGGCCACCACCCTTCCCCACGAAACCATGTTTGACGAGGTGGTACAAAACCTGGAGGATCAGGGAAAGACGGTATTGGCGATCAACTCCGACGTGGAGGATCCCACCCAGAACGCCAGAAGTGCCTACATTGGCCAGGAAGGCTACAACGCTGCTTACGAGATGGCCAAGGCCGTCTGGAACAAGTACTACCCGGAAACGATGGGCAAGGATCCGGACCCCGAGGAAATAAAGATACTCATGCCCGAAGGGGCTCCCGGCGCCGGCTGGTGTCAGGAGAGAATCAAAGGATTCAAGGACTTCCTCGAGGAAAAAGGCGTGGACGTAAACAGCCAGGTCTACGAATACGAGACTGAAATGAACCCCACGGGGCAAAAACCCAACGCAATGAGCGCCATAAGGAGCAATCCGGACGCTACTTTGGTCCTGGCGACACAGACCTGCGGCGGAACCTATCTGGCCATGGAAGAACTGGGCATGGATCCAGACGAGCTAGTGGTAGTCGGCCACGACCTGATAGATAAACTCGTGGAAGGGATCGACAGAGGGTATATAGAGGCTACCGTGGACCAGCAACCTTTCCTTCAGGGCTTTTATCCTGTCGTCGAGGCATACTTCCACAAAATGTTTAATATGACCGTCTACGACGTATACACGGGCGGTAAACAAATAGATCAAGAAGATATAGCGATCGCCAAAGAATTTCCCAAAATTATTGGGTAAAAAGAACACCTTAACCACGAGTATTAAGTACACTAGGAAAGGGGACTGTATATAAAAAGGAGCTATAATTGCCACGGCAGAATCCCTTCGGATTCTGCCGTGGTTTGTTGATAATTTCGAGCTCTTCCTGCTTTGCGCAGACGCGAAACACGAGAGGGAGAGGCTAGTAGAGACCAGTCGGGAGGAGAAAGATGTCAGAAAACAGCCTTTTGCGGTGTGAGAATATCCATAAGTACTTTGGGCAAGTTCACGCTCTGAAGGGAGTTGACTTCCACGTGGATCAACCCGAAGTCGTAGGTCTGGTAGGTGACAACGGAGCTGGCAAATCCACGCTAATAAAAACTATTTGCGGTATCTTCCCGCCATCCAAGGGTATAATATATTTCAAGGGCGAAAAGAGGGACTTTTCCTCCCCTCAAGAAAGCCTCCAGGCCGGCATCGAGTCCATCCAGCAGAGCCAGGCGTTAGTAGAAGATATGGACATAAAGCGGAACTTCTTTTTGGGGAGGGAACCGAAAAATCGGTTGGGTCTACTGGACCTGGATAGAATGAGGCAAGCCTCGGCTGAGGGCTTAGAAAAGATGGGATTGGAGGTTAGATCGCCGGATGTTTTAGTGAAGGAACTGTCCGGGGGGCAAAGGCAGGGGGTCGCGATAGCCAGGGCTCTTCACTTTAATTTTGATCTAATAATCCTTGACGAGCCTACCAATAACCTGTCTATAAAGGAATCCAAAAAGGTCTACGAATACGTACGGGAGTTCAGGGAGAACGATCTCTCCGCCATCCTGATATCTCACGCCATTCAGGAGGTATACCCGGTTAGCGACAGAATAGTAGTTTTGAGAAATGGAGAGAAAATAATTGATCAAGATAGGGAAAACGTCGACATAGAGCAGGTGGAGAGTGCAGTCGTCGGTGGACCCGAAATGGAAGAGGAGCTGGAAAGCCTAATGTTGTAAAATTTTGTCTACCCCTCTCAACCTATTCGGTAGGAGAGAACCGACCGTAGTTGCGAAGATATTAGCTGGTTCCTAAATCCTAAAAGTTTACTAAAGTTTTCATAAAGAGGAGCGTCAATGAAAAGGTTAAAGAATTTTGCTCAATCGGCAGGCAAGAACCTACTGACCTGGAAGGGTTTAACTAGCGCTATCTCTCTAGTAGCAGTGCTGGCTTTCTTCTACTGGCAGGTTGGCGATATCCTTTTCAACAAGAGCATCGTTCGAGGCTCGCTACTGGATATGGGTGTCAACTGGGCGATCGTAGCCCTCCCCGTGGCAATGTTGATGATTGCCGGTGAATTCGATCTATCCGTCGGTTCCGTCTTTGCCCTAGGCGCCGGGGGCATATTCAAGCTTTTTCAGCTTGGCTTTCACCCCCTTCTGGCCTTCATTATAATGCTGGCCGCCTGCGCCCTGATCGGGCTACTCCATGGGACTATTACCCTAAAACTGGGAATTCCGTCCTTTATCACGACCCTGGCGGGTATGTGGTTTTGGAGGTCTACCGTAAATGCGATGTGGTCGTACACCCCCACGGCCCCTCAAGACGCTATAAACTACTTTAACAACGCATTTGGGGTCAAGATGCTGGGGGGCTGGTGCTACTCTAAATTTCTCCTGCTCCTCGCTATCTTTGTTATACTCTGGATAGTATTAGAAAGGACCCCTTTCGGCAACTCGATCTTCGCGGCCGGAGGAAATTACGGGGCAGCCCAGGCTCGGGGGAGCAAACCGGAGCGAACCAAGTTCGTCATGTTCATCGTAACTTCCACCTTGGCGGGCTTTGCGGGGATTGTCTCAGCAACTTCTGCCGGAGCGACAATGACCAATACAGCCCAGGGCCTGGAGCTTTACATGATTGCTGCCGCCGTAATCGGAGGGGCTTCCCTCACTGGAGGGATAGGCTCCATAGAGGGAGCATTTCTGGGAACCTTTCTCCTTCGCTACATCAATACAGGCGTTATCCAGATGGGGATCCAATCAAACTGGTTCCAGGGAATCATCGGAGTGGTATTACTGCTGTCGGCTGTACTGAACAGGAACTTTCGCAGGAGGGTCGTGCGTAGATTTACTTGACACCGGCAGGCCAGGCGTGCGGATCAACTCAACCCGTACATGCTTTTCGATTCGTTAGATTCTCTTTTGCCGCGGCTATTAGGGCCAGCTTTGGTAGAAGCTATTTAAATTAGCAAACAAGTTTTTTTGTTCCCCAGGGAGGGTCTAAGGTTTCAAGTGCTCCGACTTAAAAACAAAGAACTGCTACTACTCAAAGTCATAGGATTTTTGTTGACCTTCGCGCTTCTTGTTTTCCTGACTCTTCCCCGGGCCCGGGGAGAGGAGGACTCAACCGGCCCTGCTTTTCCCTACCGTAATGCCAAGGTGGTCTACAGGGTCAAAGGAAAGTCCCCCGTAGGACCCATTTTCGGTACTTTAACCTACACCGTGGAAGAGGTCTCGGAATCCTCCTATACAGTTACCGTCGAAGTATCGGGCAACGCGGACAAAATTCCCAGTTTCACCAACCAGGAATCTCAAGAACTAAACAAAGGGGACCCAATCTCCTTTTCTTCCCTACTCGAGAAGTCCACCCTTACCGAAGAAAGGACCCTGAAAGTAAAGGAACGGGAGATACAGATCAACGAGTACTACTCCGAAAGCCAGAAGAGGTTTGGAAAGGAAGTGGTATCCACTTTCGTCCCGGAAGAACTAGGGGTCCCCTTGATCCTGAATTACACTTACGGGGATAGATATCGGATATCGGTTGAGCTAACCAAAACCAACATCGAATATCTCCAGGGTTAAATTCCGGAAATCCGGAACCCTCCTACACCGGGAACTCAGCGAGGGGGTCGATCCACTCCTGCCTACTTCCCCTTTCACCCTGATTTTCCGGCGAAAAACTTTCCTTCCCGTATTTTCAAATAGACACTCACCCCCTATAATTTATTGTTCGTGCTGCAGTCAAATATATAGAATACGAGGTGAAGCAAATGAAAATTAGCAAAACCAAGTTCGACCGCATGGAGAAACTTAGCGACGAAAACGGCGTGATTAAAGCCGCGGCAATGGATCAACGCGGGTCTCTGGTCAGCAGACTTTCCGCCGCCTGCGGGATAGAGAAGGAAGAAGTCACTGACAAGATGATGGAAGAATTCAAGGAAGCTATCTCCGAGGTTCTAACCCCATACGCCAGCGCAATTCTCCTCGACCCCGAATGGGGCCTCCCGGCAGCAAGATCCCGGCAAGAAGGTACGGGCCTGATCACCTCCTACGAGAAAAGCAGCGCCTCCAGAAAATATGCCGATGTCTACGACCATGGCCTGCCTGCGAGGATGAAGGAACTAATACCCGATTGGTCCGTGGGCAAAGCCGTGGAGAAAGGTGCGGATGCAGTCAAGCTTTTAATATACTACCATCCCGACGAGGACGAGCTCTTCAACGCCCAAAAGGAAGCCATGGTCGAACGGGTGGGAGCGGAATGTGCCCACTACGAGGTGCCCTTCTTCCTGGAATTCCTGGGGTATGGAACGGACGGGGGGGACTGGAAGAACGATCCGCAACTCGCCCGGCGTAAACCGGATATCGTAAGGAGAAGCATAGCGGAATTCTCGCGGGACCGGTACAACGTCGACGTTTTAAAGGTAGAGATTCCCATAAACCTGAAATTCGCCAGAGGGACCGACGCCTATCAGGGAGGAGAAAGCGTCTACGATAGGGGGGGAGTCCTCGAACACTTTGCCAGAGCGGCCGAAGTCGCCAAACGGCCGATGATCTATCTCAGTGCAGGGGTAGACGCACCCCAGATGCGAGAAAGCCTCAGGTTGGCCAATGAGGCAGAAGTAAACTGGAACGGGGTTCTCTGCGGGCGAGCTACCTGGCAAAACGGCATAGCAGAGTACGCAGAAAAGGGAGTAGCAGGTCTTCGAAACTGGCTCAAAGAGGGAGGAGTAGAGAACATCACGAAGATGAACGCGATCATAGATCGGGGGGCAAAACCATGGTATCAAGTCTACGGAGGTAGAACTAACATAGAGGTTGAAGCCTAGTGGGTGCGTAGTTCGGAGGGAATATACAGGTGTTACGTTACTCGCTACTTCAGCAATTTGTAACCTCATGACAGAGGTGGTACCCTATTTTCCGATGATAACCTCCACAAAATGTTCGTGGTGGAGAAAATTCGTTTCCGAGAAAGGGAGGCCGGCGAAAGGGAAGGGCAAACCCCTTTCGAGATAGAACTTCCGACCACATTCGTCACGAGAAATACCGGGGAGCAAGCATGAATTCAAGAGAGCGAGTTTTAGCCGCCCTCAATCACCGAGAACCGGACCGCGTCCCGTTGGATCTGGGTGGATGGGTTACCTCTATGCACAAGATCGCTTACGAAAACCTCCTAGCCCGACTCCGGGCTGAAAACCACGACCGGGAAGAGTTTCCCACCCGTTACAAGCTCAAGGACTGGATTCAGCAATTGCCGGAGATCGACGAATCAGTTCTTAAGCGATTGGGGATCGACACTCGATACATCCGACCTTCCAGCCCGCAGGGTGAAACCTGGGAGCTAGACAGATACGAGGACGAGGATTACTATTATATTACCGACGGCTGGGGAGTAACCCGTAAAAGGCCAAAAGACGGCGGGCTATACTACGATATAGTCTTCTCCGAGTGTCCGCTAAAAGATGCTACCGTAACGGACCTGGAGGACTACCCCTGGCCCGATCCTACCGACCCGGGCTTCCGGGAGGGGGTCAAGGAAGAAGCCAAGAGGATAAAGAAGGCAGGTTACGCCGTGGTCGCCGACTTCAACTTCGAATCGTGGTACGAAAACTGCTGGTACATGCGAGGATACGAGCGGTTCTACAAGGACCTGTACAGGAACCCCGAATTCGTGGAAAAGCTCCTGGACAAGACGGCCTCCCTTCACATGGAGTTCTTGCAGGCCATGCTGGAAGAAGCAGGCGAATATATCGACGTAGTCTTGCAGGGGGACGATCTGGCAAACCAGGACGGGCCAGCCATGTCGCTCGAGATGTACAGAAAATTTGTAAAACCGAGACAGGCCAAAATTTTCGACCTAATAAAACAGAAGACGGATGCAAAATTGTTCTACCACTGCTGTGGATCCGTAAGGGAACTGCTTCCGGATCTGATTGACATCGGCGTTGATATCATTAATCCCGTCCAGGTAAGCGCAAAAAAGATGGATTCAAAGGAGCTCGAGGAAGAGTTCGGGAACCGGGTCGTTTTTTGGGGAGCTATCGATACCCAAAAAACCCTGCCCACGGGGAGCCGGACGGACGTTAAGAAAGAGGTGGAGAAGCGGATTGATCATCTATCCACAGACGGGGGTTACGTCCTCGCTTCCGTGCACAATATACAGGCCGACGTTCCCCCTGAAAACATTATCGCTATGTTTGATACGGCGAAGAAAAAAGGGATTGACGCCACTTGAGCCGATGAGCCTCCCCGGGAAGAGGGCGAACCCTTCCCGAGGCCGATTTCCCGGAGCTTTGATCTCCGAGGTTACTGGCAATATCCTATTCAAATGTACGGAGTTTCTTTACTTAGGTGAAAAGGTTGAGATAAGTTTTTGAAACAGGTTCACCTGCTGAAGGGGTTTTTGATTCCCTAAGGTGGCTGGAACCGGAATAAACGAATTTCCGGGGGTGATAATTCACTTAGCTGGGAAAATAAGATTTAGGGTGGATGCAAGACCACTTTTCCAATACACCTATAGGAGGTGCGTGTAAATGGTAAAAAGCAACGTTAAAATTTTGCTAGTTTCTCTTGTACTGATTGGGTTATTGGCAGCGCCGGCATTTGCGGCCAGCGAATCGAATGAAGAGCCAGTTGAAATTTACTTCTTTCCCGGTGGGGCACCGGGCGGTTCATTTTCTACGGTAGTCTATAACGGAGCGAAAGAAGCGGCAAAAATACTGGGGGACAGGGTCGACGTAAAATACAAATGGTCCGACTGGAACCCACAAAAGATGGTCAATCAGTTCCAGGAAGCGGTGTCCGCAAATCCCGACGGAATAGCCATCATGGGTCACCCCGGTGTGGAAGCATATGAACCTTTCGTAGAAGAAGCGGTGGAGAAAGGAATTGTCGTGACAAGTCAAAACGTCACGCTACCAGAACTTGAATCGAGATATAAGGCAAAGGGG